>JAHEJM010000182.1:0-4127 GCA_024638815.1 Acidimicrobiales bacterium
GGTCCGGCGTCAAGGTGTTGGAGGAGTTGGTGCTGGTCGTCGCCGGTGAGGACGAGAATGGATGTGAGGGGGAGATGGTGGTCTGGTTGGCGCTCGACGGGGGGGTGGTGGATGAAGAGATTCGGTACTGGGCGATCGAGCGGGCCCGCCGGTGCCTGCCGGTGGGCGAGTTGCCGGATGGGTGGTGGACCGATCGGCCCGTCCCAACCGAGCCTCCGCCGGCGACAGAGGACCTTGACACCCCGACCGAACCGTTGGTGTTCGGCGGCGCCACCATCTCGGTCTTCAACGGCATGCCGAATCTGAACCGACTATTGGCCTGGGGTCTCGTTCGGTTCGAGACCGCCGGGCTCACCCCGCCCACAATCACATCGGCGACTTTCACTGTCTACAGCGAGTTCTGCGACGATCTGCGGGCTCGGTATCGCCCAACGGCACAGGGAGCCGACTTGGAATTCTGCTTCGGCGAGGACGACGCCTGCTGGGTCGAGAACTGCCCCTCGTTCAGCCTGGTCAGTCGCCGGCTGGTGCTTCATGAGCTGGCTCATGGATCAGAACATCCACCCACTCCAAATCGGCTACCGCAGTCCCGAGCAGCTAACCGAAGCCTTCCGCCTGCTCACCGGCACCGACCCCCTCCCGAGAACCGACGACCCCTACGCGCCACCAATCCAACAGCCAATCGGGTAGAGGTTGCTGACAGTCGTCGGTCGCGGCCGAGCACTCTGTCGCGTCCGGGGGTCGCTGATATGGGGGTCGCTGATATGGTGCCCCACATCATTGCAGCGCCGGCCCGGCTGCTCAACGAGCGGCGACGCCGGACGCCATCCGTCGCTGCATCCCCTCACGGATCTCGCGCTCGAAGGTGCGGACGTGCTCCTCGGTGAGGCGGGCGGCCGAGGGTCCGTCGCCGGCCCGTAATGCGGCCAGAATCTGGCGGTGCTCGTCCAGGGCCGGGCCCATGTCCTCGATCTCGCCCAGATAGAGGTGCCACAGCCGGTTGCTCTGGGCGTACAGCATCTCGGCCGTCGCCGTCAGGAAGCGGTTGCCGGCGGCATCCCAGACGATGGCGTGGCATCGGTTGTCGGCCTCGACCATGGCCTCGGTATCGGCGCTGACCGCCGGGTTCTCGGTCTCGGCCAGCACCGTCTCGATCTCGTTCCAGTGATCCTCGGTGCCCCGATAGGCGGCCAGTTCGGCCAGGTGGGGCTCGATCACAGCCCGGGAGTTGAACAGCACCGGCAGATCATCGAGGTCGAACTGGGTCACGAACACGCCACGGCGGGGGAGGATGGTGACCAGTTCGTCCCGGCGCAGCCGCTGCAGGGCCTCCCGAATCGGGGTACGGCCGAGCCCGAGCTCGTCCATCAGTGCCGACTCGTTGAGAACCGAGCCCGGCGCCAGTTCAAGCCGGATGATCATCTTCTTGATTTTGTCGTAGGCTTGTTCCGCAGCAGTGATAACGATATGCTACTGATATATCAGCCCGCCGACAATCTCGGTTGCCCGAATCCCGGGCCTGTCACCAGCTGATGGCGGACCGCTCCAGTCGGTGGTTCGCCCGTACCCAACAACTTCTGTACACCGCACAACCCACTACGTCATCCAACCAGCACCACCAACCAGCACCACGAAGGGAATCAGGGAATGAGCGACTTTCCGAGCAGCGCCAAGGTCGTCGTGATCGGAGCCGGCATCGTCGGCAATTGTGTGGTCGGCCACCTGGCCGATCTCGGTTGGACCGACATGGTCCTCGTCGACAAGGGCCCGTTGCCCAACCCCGGCGGTTCCACCGGTCACGCCTCCAACTTCATCTTCCCGGTCGATCACAACAAGGAGATGGCTCTGCTCGGTGTGCAGAGCGCCAACCAGTTCCGGGATCTCGGCCTCAGCGTCGACTCCGGCGGCATCGAGGTGGCCCGCACCGACGAGCGCATGAACGAACTGCAGCGCCGCATGACATCGGCCACCGCCTGGGGGGTCGATGCCACGCTGCTCACCCCGTCCGAGGTCAAGGAGCTGGTTCCCTTCGTCAATGTAGAGGTGATCAAGGGCGGCTTCTACTGCCCTTCGGTGTCGGTGGTCGACTCGCTCGAGACCGGCACTGTGATGCGCAAGAAGGCCATGGACAAGGGCGCGCTGCAGGTCTTCGCCAATACCGAGGTCCTCGACATCGAGACCGAGGACGGCCACATCGATGTCAACGGCCGGCGCAAGGTGAAGGCCGTGCTCACCGACAAGGGCCGGGTCGAGTGCGACTACGTGGTCATCGCCTGCGGCGTGTGGTCCAACCAGGTGGCCAACATGGCCGACGCCTACATTCCGCTGGTCCCCGCCGTGCACCAGATGGCCGACGTCGGCCCCATCGACGTGTTGGCCGAGACCAACAATGAGATCGGCTACCCCATCGTGCGGGACATGGACACCTTCTGCTACGAGCGGCAGTCGGCCGGCTCCATGGAGGTCGGCTCCTACGCCCACCGGCCCATCCTCCATCATCCCAACGAGATCCCGTCGAACGAGGAAGCTGCGCTGTCGCCGACCGAAATGCCGTTTACGGCCGACGACTTCGACCCCCAGATGGAGCAGGCCATCGAGCTGATGGACATGCTGGGTGATGCCGAGATCAAATACGCCATCAACGGCCTGCTGTCGCTCACCCCGGACGCCATGCCCTGCCTCGGCGAAATGCCCGAGGTCGAGGGTTTGTGGTCGGCCGCTGCGGTATGGGTCAAGGAGGGCCCGGGCATGGCCCAGGTTGTGGCGGAGTGGATGACCTACGGCTACCCCCGGGTCATCGACGCTCACGGCGCCGATGTGGCCCGTTTCTACCACCAGGAGGAGTCAGACGAGCACATCTGGGCTCGAGCCTCCGAGCACTTCAACAAGACCTACGGCATCGTGCATCCGTCCGAGCAGTGGGAGAGCCGACGGGAGCTGGTGACCAGCCCCTATCTGAGCCGCCAGAAGGACCTGGACGCCATGTTCTTCCAGGCCCGGGTGTGGGAGCGGCCCCAGTGGTACAACTCCAACGCCGACCTGGTCGAGCGCTACGGGCTGAGCGAGCGGGACACCGAGTGGGACAACCGTTGGTGGAGCCCCATCGCCAACGCCGAGCACCTCAATCTGAGGGAGAACTGCGGTGTGGTCGACCTGTCGGCCTTCCAGATCTACGACCTGACCGGTCCCGGTGCGGTTCAGTTCGCCGACTACCTGGCCGTGAACAAGGTGGACAAGCCGGTGGGCAGCAGCGTCTACACCCCGTGGCTCACCCCCGACGGTGGCTTCCACTCCGACCTGACCATGATGCGTCTCGGTGACGACCATGTCCGGGTCGTGACCGGCGTGTTCGACGGTGGTCGGGACGAGTTCTGGGTCCGCAAGCACATGCCGACCGACGGATCGGTCAGGTTCAACAACTCGACCATGGACGTCACCACCCTCGGTTTGTGGGGCCCCAACGCCCCCACCGTGCTCGGCCAGCTGACGACTCACGACCTCAGCCAGCAAGGCTCGCCCTACGGTTCGGTCCGTGAGATCGAGATCGCCGGTATTCCCTGTCGTCTGTTCCGCATCTCCTACGTCGGCGACACCGGCTGGGAGATCTACACCGCCTGGGACAACGGCCCCGCCCTGTGGGATGCCCTGTTCGAGGCCGGCGAGAGCCACGGCATCCGGGCCACCGGCGGTGGAGTGTACGGCTCCTCGGGCCGGGTGGAGAAGGGTTATCGCCTGATGGGGGCCGAACTCGAGTCGGAGTACAACCCGCTCGAAGCCGGTCTGGCCCGACCCAAGGTCAAGGACGCCGACTTCATCGGCAAGGAGGCTTACATGAAGGCCCGGGAGGCGGGCGAGCCCATCGCCAAGATGTGCACCTTCACCGTGGAGGACGACACCGACTCCCAGGGCCGCAAGCGGTACATGCAGGGCGGCAATGAGCCGATCATGACGGCCGACGGTCAGCGCATCGAGGACTCCCATGGTCGGGTGTCACGAGTGACCACGGCGTCGCCCGGCCCGTCGGTCGGCAAACACCTGCTCATGGGCTACCTGCCCTCCGAGCTGGCCGTGGTCGGCACCGACCTCCAGGTCATGTACATGAACGAGCTGTTCCCCATCAAGGTGGC
>JAHEJM010000182.1:4227-6068 GCA_024638815.1 Acidimicrobiales bacterium
AGTAGTCAATGAGAGTTCTCTGTTGCATCAAGCGAGTCCCCGCTCCGGGGGCGAAGATCAACGTCACGGCTGACGGCCAGGGGGTGGAGACCGCCCACCTCGGCTTCACCACCTCACCACACGAGGAGTGTGCCGTGGAGGAGGCGGTGCAGATCGCCGAGGCCCAGGGCGGTGAGGTCACGGTGCTGACCGTCGGTCGGCCCGAGGCCGAGGAACAGCTGCGCTACGCCGCCAGCGTCGGGTGCCACAAGCTGGTGCTTGTTCCCACCGACGGCTCGGCCCTCGACCCCCAACGCACCGCCGCCATCATCACCGAGGCGGTCCAGTCGCTGGAGGCCGAGGGCGGGATGTTCGATCTCATCCTGTTCGGCAACGAGTCGGCCGATTCCGGCGGCTTCCAGGTTGGTGTGAGGGTGGCCCACGCTCTGGGTCGACCCATCGTGAACGGCATCAAGGGCATCGACGTCGGTGACGACGTGGTCACCGCCCGCCGTGAGGTCGATGCCGGCTACGAGGTCTACCAGCTACCGCGGCCCGCCGTGCTGGGCATCAAGGAGGGCATCAACCTGCCGCGATATCCGACCATGAAGGGTCGCCTCGCCTCCAAGAAGGCCGAGATGGCGGCCATGGATCTCGACGCCGAGCTCGGTGGCCAGTCGATGGTCAAGCTCCATCGGCCCACCGAGACGGTGAAGGAGACCGTCATCCTCGGCACGTCCGAGGATGCGGCGCCGGCCGTGGTCGACCTGTTCGAAGAGATCGGAGTGTTGTGATGCCACTGCCGGTCCACAGGGGCGGATCCAACCGAGTTTCGTCTTCGACGAAACGTCGCCGGTGGAAACACCTGCCTGCACGGCGCGAAGGGGGTACGTGATGACGTTGCTGGTTCTTCTGGAACACGATCGGGGCGCCATGCCCGAGGCGGCCAGGGAAGCCATGACCGCAGGCCGAACCCTGGCCTTCGACATGGGGGTCGACCTCCATGCCGTGGTCATCGGCGAGGGGGGCGACGAACTCATCGAGCCGGCAGGCGAGATGGGAGCCGAGGTCGTCCATCTCGTGACCCATGAGCTGCTGACCGACTACGGACCCGATGCCTGGGCCGAGTCGCTACGGCAGCTGGTCGATCAGGTCGATGCCGAGGCGGTCACGACCGTGGGCACCGACCGAGGCAACGAGGTCGTGGCCAATCTGGCGGCTCGAACCGAGCTGCCGTTCGTGGCCAATTGCACCTCAATTGACGCCTCCGACGACACCTGGTCGATGACCAGGATCCAGTGGGGCGGCTCGCTGTTGGAGGACGTGACGTTGGAGGCCGACGTCAAGCTGGTCACCTTCGGCCATCATGCCGTGGCCGCGGTCGAGGGGGGCGAGGCCGGTGAAGGATCGGTGGAGGAGTTCGAACCGGAGTTGGACGAGAGTCACACGGCTACCATGATCACCGATCGCACCGTGCTGACCCAGGGCGTGACCCTGTCCACGGCGCCGGTGGTGGTCTCCGGTGGTCGGGGAGTGGGCTCGGCCGACGGGTTCGCCATCCTCGAGGAACTGGCCGAACTGCTGGGCGGCAAGGTGGGCTGTTCCCGGGCCGTCACCAACAACGGCTGGCGGCCCCACTCCGACCAGGTCGGTCAGACCGGCACCAGGATCGCCCCCGAGATCTACATCGCCACCGGCATCTCCGGTGCCATCCAGCACTGGGTCGGGGCCATGGCGTCGAAGCGCATCCTGGCCATCAACACCGACAAAGAGGCCAACATGGTGACCAAGGCCGACTACGCCGTGATCGCCGACCTCCACAAGGTGGTACCCGCCATCTCGGCCGAGATACGCAAGCGCAA
>JAHEJM010000011.1 GCA_024638815.1 Acidimicrobiales bacterium
CTGTTCACCTTCCCCATGACGGGAGCACAGATCCAGTCAGTGCTGGAAGAACAGTGTCAGCCGGCAGGCTCCAGTCGACCGTTCCTCCACCTCGGTGTGTCGCAGGGCTTCACCTATGACCTGGCCTTCACCGTCGACGGCACCGGCAGCTGCAGCAGTGTTTCGATCACGAACATGCTGCTCAACGGAGTGCCCATCGATGCGGCGACGACCTATCAGGTGACGGCCAACAACTTCATCGCCGATGGTGGCGACAACTTCGTCACCTTCGCCGACATCGACCCGTCGCTGCGGCTTGACGGCGGCAACGACCTGGAGGCGCTGATCAACTACCTCGGCACCTTCAGCCCGGTCGAGCCCCCGTCGACCGATCGGGTCAACGAGATCGGCTGATCACCAACCCTTTCAAATGGGGACACGTCCCCCGGTATCGGCCCACACGCCGAGCCGGGGGACGCCCCGTTTTCGCCATCCGGCCGTCCTGACCTGATCGGCCGTTACCCGGTCCCGGTGTGCGCCAAAGGGGTCGCCCGCCATAGGACGTTTGGCTCTGGTCGGCAGTCGGCCAATCTGGTGGCGTGTCGATATGGGCTGGAATTCCCTCTTCGGCCGAATCCTGGTGGCTGCGGCGTGTTGTGTCATGGCGACAGCGTGTGGTGCCGAGCCGGAGTCGGTCCCCGACGAACCCAGCGAAACGAGCACGATCGATTCGGCTTCGGGATCGACCGACGGGGATGGCGCGACGACCGGAGAGACGGAGCTGACCGTCGAGAAGGTGGTGGCGTGGATCGATGCGAACTATCCCGGCTCCGCCCCGGTATGCGACGACACCGGTCGTGTCGACGTCGGCGGTGTCTTCGCCTGTGATGGACCCCCTTCGACCGCCGACGAAGAGCGGGGGGCAATGGTGATCTACGTCCTCGACGAATCAGGTCGATCGGCCTGGTCAGGGGGAACCGACATCCCAAACTCGACCGACAGTCTTCTCGCCGACTACGACCGCGTCCCCAAGGGCCTCTTCTGTCGGGATCTCCTCGATCCCGAGGTCGACGCCTATCCGTTCCGGCAACTCAGCACACCGGCGACCGACTTCTTCTGGTCGCTCGTCTACTGGTCGCTCGAGGGTGAACCGGACCGCATGGATGCCGACCGCAACGGCGTCCCCTGTGAGACCCTCTATGACACCGCCGTAGTCGGCAACGTACTCGCCGGCGGGCCGGTGTCCTGACCGCCGGCAACGGTACTATGCGCCAGATCAGGACGACCGATGTTTGTCGGAGGCAACTCGCTACACGAAGACGCCGGGCCGAATGACCGACATTTGCCGTAGGCAAACTCGCTGAATGAGGCCGAAGTCCCCATGGCGGCTTACCAGTACTCCTCGTAGTGCACGTTGCCCGGCTGGTCCCGTCGATTCAGGGTGAAGCCCCGGTTCACCAGGATCTCGATGACACCCTCGGGCTCGGGGTATCGCAACTCGCCGTCCTCTTCCTCCGGCAGCCCGATCATGGCCGGGTTCCCGCAGAGATAGACATGCGAGGAGCCAGGGTCGAGCGGCACCCCGACCTCCGAGTCGAACGTGTCACCCCGCAGAAGGTCCTGGATGTAGCGTTTCGGAACGTCGGATTCCCGGGTCGGCAACGGCAGGTAGTGGTAGTTGCGGTATCGCTCCTCCAGGGTGCGATGCTTGTCCAGGTAACCCAGGTCGGCCCATCGACGAACCGTGACCGCGGAGACGATGGGGCCGTAGTGACCCTTGCGCAGCAGCTCGGTGATCATGGCGTTGTGGGGTGCCTCGCCGGTGCCGGTGGCCAGGAAGACCACGGTGGACCCCGGATGGTTGACCGGGGCCAGGGTGTAGCGGCCCGTGACCTTGGGTCCGAGATAGATACGATCGCCGGGGTGTTTCAGCGCCAATCGGGGTGTGAGCGCCGGTACGTGACCGTTGGTGGGAGGGACGAGTACGATGTAGAACTCGAGTTCCTCACCTCCGGTGTCGGACACCAGATAGCTCTGGTCATCGAAGATACGGCTGGAGATGGAGTACGAGCGGCGGATGACTTTGAACCATCGGGAGTCGAGATCGTGGTCGACCGCATCGTCGATGCGCTGTTCCCAGAATCCCAGACCGAGAGACGCGTACTGTCCCGGCAGGTGGGAGGTGCGACCACCGTCGGGACGGACCCGCAGTACCCAAAGATCGGAGTGGGTGGGCTCGAACCGGGTGATGGTGGCGTTGTAGTGCTCGACCCGAAGTTCGTCGATCACCCCCGGCAATCGTTGCCGGACCGCGATGTCATCGGGTTCGGGGGTCAGTTCGACGTCAGGAAAGCAGGCTTCGGCCATCCGGCGGCCCAGGTCGTGGCCGTAGCCGGTGGGGAAACGCCCGGCGGCCTCCTCCTCGGTGCCGTGGAACCACACTCGTCCCGAGGCGGCGGCGGCATCGGTCAGACCCACCACCGCCGGATCGACCAGGGCTCGGACCGGGGCGAACACCACCTGATCGAACTCGAGATCAGGGGTGTGGCGATCGGCGAAGTAGACCACGGGAAAGCCGTCCACCGTCGACACCGCATCCAGCATGGCCCGGTAGAGAATGGTGGCCTGACGCTCCCGTTCCAGCCGGCGGAGCACATTGTCACCGGCGGGCGACAATCGCTTGGGATCCATGCCTCCGGCGGCCAGCACCACCCGGGCCCCACCGGAGGCCAGTTGGGCCGTGAACTCGACGGCCTGGTCGGTTCGGCCCACCACCAAGACGTCCTGGTCATCGAAGTGGTCGGGAAGGGCTCCGACGTGGATTCGATCACGGTCGGCCGGCAGTGCGATCGGTGGCGACCACGACGGTTGAGGATCACGCAGGGTGACGGCCACCGCCCGAGCGTGATAGCGGGCCCGATTGGTGGTCACCACGACAATGGGAGCGAAGGCGTCGGCAAGCTCACCGTTTTCGGTGCGGTCGGCGTCGGCACCGCCGGGACCGCTCCCGGGGTCGATATCGATGGCGGTCACGGTCTCGTCGAAGCCGACGTCCATGGCCTCCCGGCCGACCAGATCGGCGAACACCACCGATGTTCGCGACTCCACCACGCGAACCCGAAGCCCCGACCGTTGCGACGACACCGCCACCGACAGCCCGCAGGCCGTCCCACCCACGACCACCAGGTCGTACACGGTGTCGACCATCGACCCTGCCTGGTGCTGACCCGGCTGTTCAACCATTGGCTTCCCCTGTCCGCTGTGGTGTACCTCTGTGCCGGCGACTCGATGCCGGGCGGCTCCGTGCATAGTATGGCCGGGTGGGAGCCGGTGACGAGAAACCATTGACCATCACCGGGTTGACCTGGGCCGACATCAATCCCCGATTGAGACTCCGACATCTCGACGAAGCGGCATCACGGCTCGTCCCGGCCGTCGGTTTCGGCCTCGCCTACCGGGCCGATTCCGGTGCCGAGCGGTGGTGCATAGGCCGGCCGGCATCGAGCGATCCGGCCGACAGTGGTGACCCCACCGATTGCCTGAACCGGGCCAAGTCCACCGAGTACAACCCGAACTCCCGGTTTTGCGTGTCGTGCGCAGTGGACGAGGCCATGGCGGCCTCCAGCCTCCACCACGCCCACACTCGAGACCAGGACGACCTCGATCCGACGATTCGAGACCACCTGGCCCGGCCCAGTGTGCTGTACCTCGCCGGATTCCGGGACGGTTCGATCAAGGTCGGGACCAGCACGGCCCACCGCATCGATGTCCGACTGGCCGAGCAGGGGGCATGGTCGGCCAGGCTGGTCGGTGGTGCGGCCAACGGCATCATCGTTCGTCACCTGGAAGACGATGTCACGACCGAATTGCAGATCCCCCAATCGGTGGCGGTGTCGCGGAAGCGGTCGGGACTGGCCCGACCGGTCGCCGATGACCATCTGGATCGACTTCTCGATGAGGCACTCAACTCGGTTCGATCCCTTGATTCCATCACCAGGGAGACCGCGGGCCACGGCTTTCATCTCGAGGTCCACGTCGACGGTCGGCTCTTGCCCCAGTCCTGGCGTAATCCAGGATTCGACGAGGCGCTGTGGCGCGACCGGCCCCTCTACCCCTACCCGGCGCCGCTGGACGACGGGGCTCATGACGTGACCATCATCGGCCTGTGCGGTCGGGTTGCCGCCATCACCCGGCCCGACTCCGACGACCGGTTCCTGGCCGATGTCGGCCGGTGGTACGGCATCGAACTCCATCCCGGCCACGTCGAGCCGGCGGCTATCACCGTCCAGGGCGCCCTGTTCTAGCCCACTCCGATGATCCCGTCCCCATGGAACTGGGCGCCGCCGGTGGTCCGTTTTGTGTCGACGACCCCCATATGCTGCGTGCATGAAGCTGACGAGATCACTATTTGCACTCCTGGCCGCGCTGGCCCTGCTGGTCGCAGCCTGCGGCGACGGCGATGACGAGGAAACCGATGCCGGCTCCGACACCGAGGAGGCAGCCGACACCGAGGACACGGCGCCCGAGGATGATGGCGACGCCGACGAGACCCAATCCGACGACGATGCCGACACCGCTGACGGTGCGACCGATGACGGGGCCGATGGCGCAGGGGCCTCATGTGTCACCGGCTTGACCAAGGTCGAGGGCACGTTGACCGTGGCCACCGGCGAGCCGGTCTTCCCGCCGTGGATGATCGACGACGACCCGAGCAACGGTGAGGGCTTCGAGAGCGCCGTGGTCTACGCCCTGGCCGAACAATTGGGCATCGCCAACGTGGAATGGGTCCGCACCGGATTCGACGAGGCCGTCGCCCCGGGCGAGAAGGACTACGACTTCAACATCCAGCAGTATTCGATCACCGAGGCCCGTGACGAGGTCGTGGACTTCTCCGACGGTTACTACCAGGTCGAGCAGGCCATCATCGGTGCCGCCGACAGCCCGGCCGCGGTCGCCACCTCGCTGGCCGAGCTCAAGGAACTGCGACTCGGCGCCGCCGTGGGTACCACCAGCCTGGCCTACATCGACGATGTGATCCAACCCGGCGATGACGCCGCGGTCTATGACGACAATGCGGCGGCCAAGGCCGCCTTCGACGCCGGCCAGGTCGACGCCATCGTCTTCGATCTGCCCACCGCCTACTACATCACCGGAGTGGAGATTCCCGAGGCCTCCATCATCGGTGTGTTGCCTCGAAGCGGAAGTCCCGAGGAGCTGGGCATGCTGTTCGAGGAAGGCAGCGAACTGGTCCCGTGTATCAACGAGGCGTTGGCCGAGTTGGTGGCCGACGGCACCATCGAGGAGCTCGAGGACACCTGGCTCAATCAGGGCGGCGAAATCCCGTCACTGAACGAGTGACCGCCGTGCGAACTCGAGCCGGGGGAAGGGGACGAGGAGGGGCAGAAGCTCGAGATAGGTCGGGATAGGTGAGGTAGGGACGCTCTCGTGCGGGAACGACTGGCCCGGACATTCGATGAGGAGGGGGCAAAGGCGGCGCTGCTGGCCGCAGTGTCGACCGTCGTCGTGTTCGGACTGCTGTGGTGGGCCGTCACCCGCAGCCCGTCGTGGCCCGCTGTGCGCAACCAGTTCTTCAGCGGGGACGACTTCGCCGCATCCTGGCCCCGGGTGGTCAAAGGCTTCTGGCTCAATGTCAGGTTGTTCCTCATCTCCATGTTGACCATTCCGGTCGCCGCCCTGTTCGTGGCCCTGATGCGTAGCTTCCGCGGCCCCGGGTTCTTCCCCCTCCGGCTCCTGGCTGTGATCTACACCGATCTGTTCCGGGGTATCCCACTGTTCCTCCTGATCGTGCTGATGGGCTTCGGCATGCCGGCGCTGCAGATCCGAGGGTTGCCGTCTTCGGCCACATTCTGGGCCGTTACCGCCCTGACCCTGTCCTACGCCGCCTACACGGCCGAGATCTATCGCTCCGGCATCGATGCCGTTCCCGAGTCCCAGCGGGCCTCGGCCCGGGCCCTGGGCCTGACCCAGTGGCAGTCGATGCGGTTCGCCATCCTTCCTCAGGCCGTTCGCAACGTCGTCCCGGCCCTGATGAACACCGTCGTCAGCCTGCAGAAGGACGTGGCCCTGGTGTCGGTGGTCGGGGTGCGGGATGCCGTCCGCGAGGCCGAGATCTACACCTCTCGAACCTTCAACTACACCTCGTATGTGGTGGCCACCCTGCTGTTCCTGGCCATCAGCGTGCCCCTGACCCGGTCCGTCGACTGGTACACCGAACGGGACCGAGCCCAGCGATCGCAGGCCGTGTCATGAGGCGTTGCCATGGCTGACCAGTCCACCGACACGCCGAAGCTGGAGCTGCGAGATGTGCACAAGTCGTTCGGGGACAAGCCGGTGCTCCAGGGTCTCGACCTGACCGTGAAGGAACATGAGGTGGTGTGCCTGATCGGGCCCAGCGGCTGCGGCAAGTCGACCATCCTCCGTTGCATCGATCTGCTTGATCCCATCAACGCGGGCTCGATCCTGCTCGACGGCCAGAACATCACCGGACCCAGGGTCAACGCCAACCAAATCCGCCGCCGCATCGGGATCGTGTTCCAGTCCTTCAACCTGTTCCCCCACATGAATGTCCTGGACAACGTGACCCTGGGACCCCGTCGGGCCCACGGTACACCCCGGCGGGAGGCCGAGGCCCGGGCGGTCGAGCTGCTGGAGCGGTTCGGCCTCGGCGACAAGGCCGACGCCTACCCCAACCGCATGAGCGGGGGCCAGAACCAGCGGGCCGCCATCGTCCGCGCCCTCATGGTCGAACCCGAGGTGCTGCTGCTGGACGAAGTCACCTCGGCCCTCGATCCGGAACTGGTGGGCGAGGTCCTGGGTGTCATCCGGGAGTTGCGGGACGAGGGCCTGACCATGGTGCTGGCCACCCACGAGATGGGGTTCGCCCGGGACGTGGCCAACCAGGTGGTGTTCCTCCACGAGGGCCGGGTGCTGGAGGCGGCACCGCCGTCGGAGCTGTTCGACCATCCTCGGCACCCCCGTACCCAGCAGTTCCTTCATCGGGTTACGGAGGCCGGTCGACTGTAGCCGGCAACGAATCGCCCGAACCGGCCCTGGCCGGGTGGGCTGGTGGCCATGGGATGGTTTGCCGCCGTCTGAGCTGTAGGTTCCAGTCATGCGGCTGATCCCACGCACTCTGGACGTCCCCACCTCCCCCATCGCCGACGCCCATCGGTGGGTGGGGCAGCGGCGCCTCGACCTACGGTTGCTCGACATGTCCCAGGCCGCCCCGTCGTATCCCACGGCTCCCGTGATCGCCGAGCACATCGCTGCGGTGGCGGCGTCCCCCGACGGTGGCCGCTACGCTCCCCCGCCCGGGTTGCCGGTCCTGCTCGAAGCCTTCTCCCGGGATCTCCACCGCTGCTACGGAGCCGACATCGACGGTGGCAGAATCCTGCCCACCGGGGGCTGCAACCAGGCGTTCTGTGTGGTCACATCCACCCTGACCCGGCCCGGCGACGAGGTCATCCTTCCCGTGCCCTACTACTTCAACCACGACATGTGGCTGAAGCTCGACGGCATCGTTCCCCGCTACCTGGATCGTCCCGACCCCGAACAGGCTCGGGGCCTGATCGGCCCCCTGACCCGGGCCATCGTGCTGGTGACCCCGGGGAATCCGACGGGGGTCACCCTCGAGCCCGACCTGATCGAGCGGTTCTACCAGTTGGCGAGGGACCACGACCTGGCTCTGATCGTCGACGAGACCTATCGAAACTTCCGCACCACGGCCGAGCCGGCCCATCGCCTGTTCGATCATGCCGACTGGGACCGCACCCTCGTCAGTCTCCACAGCTTCTCCAAGGATCTGGCCATTCCCGGCTATCGGGTCGGAGCGGTTGTCGGCAGTCCCGAACTGAAGCACGAGGCGTTGAAGCTGGTCGACTGTGTACAGATCTGCGCTCCCCGTATCGGACAGGAGGCGGCCGCCATCGGACTGGACCGCGCCACCGACTGGCGCCGGGACCAGGTCGATCGCATCAACAATGCGCTGGCCCACTTCCAGGCGGTGATGGCCGACGAACCGGGCGGCTTCCGGCTGGCCAGTGCCGGGGCCTTCTTCGGTTGGGTCCGACACCCCTTCGGCAACACCGCGGTGCTCGACGTCATCCGCCGCCTGATCGTCGAACAAGCCGTGGTGGCCATTCCCGGCACCGCCTTCACCCCCGACGACCAGGGGTGGATCCGGTTCAGCTACGCCAACCTGACCAGCGACGAACTCGATGATTTCGCCCACCGCGTCGGGCGGCTAGGCTGAGCCGAATGGCGAAGGTAACCATCTATCACAATCCCCATTGAGGCTCGTCCCGCAACGCCTTGGCGGTCGCCGAGGAGCTGGGAGTCGACTACGACGTCGTGCTGTACATGAAGGAACCACCGGACCGGGACATCTTGACCATGCTGGTCAAGATGCTGAAGGACCCGGTCGAGGATCTGGTACGCAAGGACTCGAAATTCAAGAAGCTCGAACTGAATCCCGATGACTACGTCGACAATCCCGACGCCGTCGTCGACATTCTGGCCCAACACAAGGCTTTGCTGCAGCGACCAGTCGTGGTCAAGGGCCGCACGGCCATCATCGGCCGACCCAAGGATCGGGTGGCCGACTTCCTGTCCTGAGCCCGGGCCGCGCCCCGACATGGGCCGCCCGGTCAATCGGTGGTGAAGGCTAAGGTGACCGCCGTCAGTCGTCGATGACCCGGGCATGCGGCTGGGTTTTCTCCGTGCCACAACAACGACAACGGCCCGGCCCGGGCGCGGCCGTCTTGTGGTGTTTGCCGTCACCGCAGCCTGCGGGGTTCTCGCCACCGTGCTCGCCGCCCATCTGCAGGTTCAAGCCGACGAGCAGGCCCGCCGAGGGGCCTTCGGTCGCGATGCCGAGGCCACCCAGCAGCGGCTGGGGGCCATGACCGACGATCTGGTGGCCGAGTTCCAGGCCGGGCTGGACTACATCGGTGCCACCCATCCCCAACCACCGGGACAGTACGCCGACTATTTCCGACGTCAACTGGAATTCAAGAACGAGTACGATCCCGGCATTTTCTTCGTGGAGAAGGTGGCGCGGGCCGACATCGAAGCCCTGGAGCGCCGCGAGCGGGCATTCGGGGTCGATGGCTTCCAGGTCATCTCCGTGGCCCTGGGGCCGACGACGGAGGAGGCCTTCATCATCACTCGAAGCGGGCAGGAGGTCACCGGCCAGTATCCACTGAACGGCTTCGATGTGACCCCGGGAGCGGGCTTCCTCTTCATCGACGAGCTGCCGGAGGACCGTCCGGCGCTGCGGGTCAGCGAGTCCGAGGCCCTCCTCGCCCTTGGCACCATGTCCCAAACTCAGAGCGACCTGGCCCTCGACGCCGGGGCCATTCCCAGCATCGTCGTCTTTCTCGGCGGTGAGGTCCGCGATTCCGACGGCGTACTGGTCGGGTGGGCGTTCCGATTCCTCGGACCGACCGAACTGACGGAGCGAGTCGGCGATCGTGACATCCCCGCCGGACTCAACCTGCGATTCACCGTCGAAGAGACGAGTGAGCCACTGCTGGTGATCGGGGATCAGAACGCCGAGATCGTCCCCGTGGACGGCCTCTACGAACTCCGCAGCTTCGAGACGGCCACCCAGTACTGGACCCTCGAGGTATGGGCCGCCGACGACTACTGGCCCGTCGCCGGCCTGTTCGATCGAACCCGGGCCTTGCTGGTCGGCCTCGGTCTGTCGCTGGTGGCGGCAACCCTGGCCGCCGCCTGGTGGACGTATCGCCATCGGCTCAAAGACAAGGACTTCGAACTGGAGCACGCACGAACCCTGGCCACGACCGACGGTTTGACCGGGCTGCTCAACCGGCAGGGCTTCATCGACACCGCACGAGCCCGGCCCGTCGGTGCAGCGGCCACCCTGCTGTTCATCGACCTGGACGGCTTCAAGGCCATCAACGATCGTAGCGGTCATGATGCCGGCGATCGGCTCCTGGTCGAGGTCGCCGGGCAACTACGAGGGGTGTGCCGGACCGGTGACCTCATCGCTCGACTGGGAGGGGACGAGTTCGTCATCCTCACCGATTCGGTGGCAGCCGATCCCAGTGAGCTGGCGTCGCGAATCGTGCATCGGGTGTCGGCCGTGGACACCGCCGTCGGGTGCAGTGTCGGGGTCGCCGCCAGCGCGCTCGGCGAGGAGACCGATGTCAAGGTCCTCATCCGGCTTGCCGACCAACGCATGTACACGGCCAAACGGCAGGGCGGGAATCGGTTCACCCTGGCCTGACGGTCCCGGCTCGGACACCTCCGCCGGTCGAGGTGAGCCCGCTTACAGGGATTCGAGCCGGTCGGCTTCCTCGGCCAATGAGTCGATGCGGCGATCGAGGGCATCCGGAATGGGCAAACCGATATGGTTGAGAATGACCCTCCACCGATGACTCCAGTCATGACCTCGGCAGGCCAGCGCCATGTTGCGAATGCGGATGGGGCGGGCCGCGGCCGGATCGCGATATTTGTCGAGCAGCGTGACGAGATCGGTGGTCTCGGTTGATTCGACGATATCCACACCGAGTAGGCGGCGCTGCTCCTCGACACTGGGGGGCATGCCGATCATGACGGCCCCGGCCGCCATACCCTCGAAGAACCGACCGGGTAGGACCCGGAGGCCGCCGATCAGGTTCGGTTGATCATGCTTGCCGTAGTTGCAGATGGCGATGTTGGCGTGGCGATACCAGTCGGCCAGGGCACGACGATGCGCCTTCCAATCGTGGGCCTTGCCCGACACCGTGTCGTAGAGGTACAGCTCGTTGTTCTTGGCCGCCCAGTCCAGAATCTGATTGTGCTGCTCGGGGTGGCGGCGGCCGATACCGAGCACGGCGAGACTGCGACGACCGTCGATTGCACCACCTCCGAAGGCCACGACATCGGTGGCCGGCGGAACATAGTGCACCTCGGTGGTGGGGGCGATGGTCCGAAAGGGCTCCAGCGTCTCGGGTACACCGAGGAACAAATGGTCGATCATGGCGTAGCCCTCGTAGCGGATCCGGGGATCAGCCAGCTGGGTGGGCCAGACCTCGGGCAGCCAGAGCGAGATGGTTTTGGCTCGGCGACGGAGTACCCGTAGCCGCTCGAGCAGCGGAACATCCCACGGACCGTGACCGGCGAACAGGAGATGATCGCCATCGTCGACGCCGGCCGAGACACCTCGTTGGGCGGCCGGCAGCAGTATCGTCCGTCCGGCCAGACGGCGGACCGCTCGACCGGCGATCCGGCGAGCCCGGATCCTGGGGCTCTTGCCGTGCCGGTTGAGCAGAGCCAGTGACGCGCCATCACAGCCGACGAGCACGTCTTCAGCCTCATGCCAAGCGCTGAAGGCCAGCTGGTCGGCGAGACCACCCGAAGTGCCCCGTTGTGACAGAACTACAATGCCCACATTGCCTCCGCACCCTCGGTCGCTCAATGTACCGCCGTGAAAGGTGCCGTCAACAAACCGCCATCGGCACGGCGCCTACGGGTGCTTTTGGTCAGACTGTACTGGTGACAGGGTAATCGGTGTCGGAATCCTTCACCTCGATCCGCATCGATCTTCCTACCATCGTCGACGGTGATGGATCGGTGTGTCGCCGAGGCACGGGCAGCGCCATGCATCGACGTGGCTGACCGATCAGTGGGTCTGCACCAGCCACGACAGCAGGTTCTCGGCGTCGGGCCGCAACCCGACGCCGACACGATGAAGAATGGGAAACGGCTGTCCGGTGTCAGCCGCCTCTCCCAGAGCAACCAGACGTCCGTCTTCCAGTAGCCGGGTCACGATGTGAACCCACCCCAGGGCCACCCCCTGGCCCTCCAGCGCCGCTTGAAGAACCAACGAATAGTCATTGGATCGATAGCCGGGCAGGGATCCGGGCACCTCGACACCATGGTGGGCGAACCACTTCCACCAGTCGTAGCGGGACCGGTACCGCTCCTCGAGATGGAGCAGTGGTGCCGTCGCCAGAACAGCGGGGGGCACGGTACCTGACATCACGTCGCGGCCCGAGGCCCGAGGGTCGGCGACGAAACCGGGAAGGCGTCGAGCCAGCTCCGGAGCGGCCACCGGCAGAAGGCGTTCGGGTCGGAACACGGTCGACTCGAGCCCGGCATAGGGGCCGAGCCCGAGCGGAATCCACAGGTCGGCGTCATCCCGCCCGACCTGGTCATCGCTGTCGGTGGTGATGACCCGCAGCTCGACCGAGGGGTGGTGGCGTTTGAAATCGGGAAGTCGAGGTAGCAGCCAGAAGTTGGCCAACGATGTCGACACCGAGAGATTCACCACCCGGCTCCGAGGCGATCGCGCCGCCTCGACGGCCCGATCGATTCTGGAGAAGGCCGGTTCGACCTCCCCCATCAGGCGCTCGCCTTCGGTGGTGAGGGTCTGATGTCGGGAGTGGCGTTCGAACAGCCGCACTCCGAGCTCCTGCTCGAGGCGGGCCACGGCGTGAGAGACCGCCGGCTGACCAACACCCAGATCACGGGCGGCCGCCGTGAAGTTGCCGGCTCGAGCCACGGCCAAGGCCGTTCTCAACCAGCGATCGGAAATCCGTCCCGCCCCTGGCACCGGCCCCATCCTAGCGACGGGTTGCGGCCGGCGCCCGGCCCCAACTATCAAAAATATCGATGATGGAATGACGCTGGTCGGCAATTGACCATCGGTACGCAGCGGTTTACCGTCACTGCAATGAACGAGCGCACGACGATGGCCTCAATCGGGTTCATAGGTCTGGGAACCATGGGTGGCCCGATGGCCCGACGTCTGTTGGCCGCCGGTTATCCGGTGACGGTCTACGATCTAGTGGCCGAGCGGTGCCACGAGGCGGCCGCAGCCGGGGCCACTCCGGCGGCGTCGGCCCGGGACTGCGCCCAAGCGAGCGAGATACTGATGACATCCCTGCCCCGGCCCGACCATGTCGAATCGGTCATGGCCGGTCCCACCGGGGCTCTGGCCACAATGGGCACCGGCTCGGTCTGGATCGATCTGACCACGAACCGCAAGGAGCTCATCGCCCGGCTCGCCACCGAGGCCCCCGAAGGGGTCGACGTGGTCGAGTCACCGGTCACCGGCGCCGTGGACGGGGCGCGGACGGGAACGCTCACCTTGTTCCTCGGCGGCGCCGAACCGGCGGCCGACCGGGTCCAGCCCATCCTCGAAACGCTGGGAACGGTCATTCGGTGCGGCCCGCTCGGGACCGGCAATGTGGTCAAGCTGGTGACCAACCAGCTCTGGTTCGTAGCCGCCGCCGCCCTGGGCGAGGGCTTCGCCGTAGGGCTGGCCAACGGCGTGGAGCTGGGGACGTTGTGGCATGCCATCCTCAACAGCGTCGGCGACAGCTTCGTGGCCCGCCACGATGCCCCGTCGATCTTCGCCGGCCACTACGACCCGTCGTTCAGCCTCGATCTGTGCCTGAAGGATCTCGGTCTGCTCGACGAGCTGTCGGCGCACATCGGCGCCGACCTGCCTCTGACCAGGGCCGCCCAGCAGGCCTTCTCCGCGGCGGGCGAGCGATACGGGCGTGATGTGGGTGAGCTCCATGTGGCCAAGAGAATCGAAGACGACGCCGGCCTGTGCATGCGCCTGGACGGTGACTGGACACCCCACTGGGAGAAATGACGAACAACAATGACCGCTACTTCGAATCCCCTTTCACCCGACCGCCCCACGTCGTCGGCCATCACCGGTTCCAACTCACCGAGCCTGGCTCAGCTTCTCGATCTCGACCGCTATGCCCTCGATCAACCGTCGTCGCCGGGCTACCGGGCCGCCGTCGACCAGGCCCGACGGGAGCTCCGGGCCGACGGTTGTGCGGTGATCAAGGATTTGGTGTGGTCACCGGCCCTGGCCGTGCTGTCGACTGAGATCCGCAACCGCAAGCACCAGACGCACTACTCGTCCCAGACCATCAACCCCTATTTCCATACCGAACCCGATCCCGACTATCCCGACGATCATCCCGTCAACACCTTCCTCGAACGATCCAGCGGTTTCATCCCCGGCGACGCCTGGGAGCGGGGCTGTGCCACCGACGTGATCTTTCGAGCCCCGGAGTTGTCCCACTTCCTGGCCGACTGTCTGGAGATTCCGGAGCTTCATTGCTACGCCGACCCCTTGGCCGGACTGACCAGCAACATCCTCGATCCGGGCCAGCAGTTCACCTGGCACTTCGACACCAACGACTTTGCCGTCACCGTCCTGGTCGACGAGGCCGACGAGGGCGGGCTGTTCGAATACGTGCCCGACATCCGCTCGGCCGGTGATGAGGGTTTCGAACACATCGCCGAGGTGCTGGCCGGCGGGCGTGACGGTGTGGTCACCCTCGATCTTCGACCGGGCGACATGCAGATCTTCCGGGGTCGCCATTCGCTGCACCGGGTGAGTAGGGTCGGGGCCGGTTCACGACCCCGACATGCCGCGATCCTCGCCTATACCGAGAAGCCGGGGGTGATCGGACGGGTGGCCCGAACTCGCCAGCTGTTCGGACGTGTGCTGCCCGAGCACGAGGCGGCCGAACGGGAGCGGGTTCGCTCCGACCGGCTGCTCGACTGATCGAGGTTCCGTTCCGGTGGCCGACCGGTCGACTCAGGCTGCGGCCGCTTCCTCCGACGGCGGCCGGAAACGGGGACGGGCCGAATCCGAGGATGAAGACCGACCGGAGCCGATCATGGTCGACAGCTGCTCGGCATAGCGTGTGGCCAGCGGACCTCCGATGGCGGTGAGCAGAACATAGCCGGCGGCCAGGGCTCCCAGCTGGGGCCCCTCGGCCAGGCCACTCCCAAGGGCGGCGATGACAATGGAGAACTCACCTCGGGCGATCAAGACCGTACCGGCCCGAAGCCGGCCCCGGGATCCGGAGCCGATTCGGCCGGCGGCGTATGCCCCGGTCACCGTCTTGGTCACCGCCGTCACCACCGCCAACAGAACAGCCCAACCGGCGGTGGCCACCAGATCGGCGGGGTCGATCTGAAACGAGAAGAACACGAAGAAGGTTGCGGCGAAGAGATCCCGCAGGGGCGAGATCAGCTCCATGGTACGTTCCTCGGCCTTTCCCGAGAGAGCCAGACCGACCAGGAAGGCGCCGATGGCTCCCGAGACGTCGAAGCTCTGGGCCACACCGGCCACCAGGAGGACCAGCCCGAACACAGCCAGCAACAGTGATTCGTCGGAGCCGGTGGCAAGTCGGTCGCTCAGATGCCCGCCGTAGCGGAGCGCGGCCATGAGGATGACGGCCACCACAACCAGGGCGATCACCACGCTGGTCATGGTCTCGACCATTGTTCCCCCCACGATGAGAGCGGCCACCACCGGAAGGTAGACGGCCATGGCCAGGTCTTCGATCACCAGCAGATTGAGCACCGAGGGGGTTTCCCGGTAGCCGATACGGCCGAGATCACCGAGAACCTTGGACACCACACCCGAGGACGAGATCCAGGTGACGCCGGCCAGCAAGGCGGCGGCCAGTGGCGACCAGCCGAGAGCCAGTCCGACGATGAAGCCGGGCCCGGCGTTGAGGACCATGTCGAGCGTTCCCGGTGGCAGACCGGTGCGCAGCCCGTCCCGGAGTTCGGTGTCGCTGTACTCCAGCCCGAGCGAGAACAGCAACAGCAGGACCCCGATCTCGGCCGCCAACGACACGAACTCGGCGCTGACGTCGAGGCGGAGAATGCCGCCCTCGCCGAAAGCCAGGCCGGCCACCAGGTAAAACGGCACCGCGGTGACCCCGAGCCGGCTGGCGAACCGGGACAGCAGGCCCAGACCGAAGACCAATGCCCCGACCTCGATGAAGGCCAGGGCCGTCTCCACCGATCCGGCTGCCAGGATCATCGACCGATCACCGTCACCGAGTCCGGGCTGATCTCCACATCCAACAAGTCAACCATGGCGGTCAGGAACTGAGCATGCGGCGCACGGCCAGCAGACCGTCGTGGGTGCCGACGGCCACCACCACGTCGCCGGCCTCGAACACGAACTCCGGACCGGGCGCCGGCACCGACCGGTTACCCCGCATCACCGCCACCACTGACGCCCCGGTCTCGGAACGGAAAGCGCCGTCACCGATGCTGGTTCCCACCGCCGACGAATCGTCATCGATGTCGACCCACTCGATGGCCAGTCCCTCGATGTCATGACGCACGGCGGCCACCGTTTCGGTGACATGGCTCACGCCCAGGATCTCCCCCAGCGTCTGGCTGTCGCCCTCGGTCAACGAGACCATTGATGTGCAGGAATCGGGGTCAACCTGGTCGTAGACGAGCACCTCGCGCCGACCATCGTGGTGAACGACGACCCCCATGTCCTGGCCACTGCTGGTGGTGAACTCGTAGCGAACGCCGACACCGGGAAGGCGCGTTTCCCGGACCTCGGTCATTGCTCTGCTTCCGGAAACGACCACCCCATGGCTCGTAGTGTAGGCGAGAACGAAGATTCGACTCCGCAGTGACCCGGGCACCGTCGGCCGGATCCACACATGACAGGGTGGTCGAAAGACTTTAGACGGGGGGATCACCTGCCGAAGGACAAGGCGTGGAGATCTCCTGGACCACGCCTCACCCAACCCATGCACGACCTCGAGGAGCACGCCGCTGATGGGCCGCTCCCCCCGGCTTCGCACCATCGTCGGCGTTCTCGCCGTGCTCCTTGGGGCGGGCGGCGTCCTAAGCCTGGTCCGCTACGTGCAGACCAGCGAGGAACGGGCATTGGCCGGTCAGGAATTGGTGTCGGTGTACGTGGTCAGGAATCCGGTCCCCGCCGGCACTCCGGTGGGTGAGCTGGCCAACGATCTGGCATTGGAGCAGGTCCCGGCCAAGGTCCGGGCCGCCGAGGCGGTTACCGAACTGGACGCCCTGGACCCGTCTCTTGTCACCACCACCAACCTCGTTCCCGGCGAGCAGCTGGTCACCGCCCGCCTCGGTTCGGCCAAGTCCCGGGTCCTGGCTGCCGGATTGGATGCCATCCCCGATGGCCTGGTCGAGGTCACCGTGTCCCTGACCGCCCAGAAAGCGCTGGGGGGTCAGCTGGTGCCCGGCGACTACGTCGCCGTGCTCGCCTCGTTCGACCTTTTCAACTTCGACCCCGAGGTGACGGCCGAAGACGGTGTGGTGACCCAAACCGAGGTCTCCATCGAGGGAGGGCCGGCGACGGCCATCTTGATGCGACAGGCCCTGGTTACCAACGTCCAGGCCAATCTTCCCCCCACCTTCAACGCCGTCGACGAGAACGGCGGAGTTGGCCAGGTGCCCAATTCGGAACTGTTCGTCACCTTCGCTGTTGTCCCCGACCAGGCCGAACGACTTATCTTCGCCGCCGAATACGGTCGCATCTGGCTGCTCAGGGACAGTGAACTGGCTCCTGGAAGTAGCCCCGACCTGGTTCGGCTCTCCACCATCTACTTCGATGGCGCTCTCAAGGCCGACGTCGATCAACAGAGCTTCTCGGCCGACGATGAACCGGACGAACTGGCAAATCGGGATGATGGCGCCGACGCCATCGAGGAAGGTTCGCTCGTGGCCGAGACGGCCGAGGAGTCGGAGGACGAGCCCACCCCGTCGGGACCGGGCGGCGGGTAGGTGACGCCGTGAATGTCGTGGTCATAAGCGAACACGAGTCACTCGTGGCCTACCGCGGTACGGCCCTACCCGACGGGATTCGTGTCATCGACGTGCCCGAGGTTTCTCCTCGCGCCCCGGTCGACCAGCTGATCGCGGCGTTGGACGACAGTGTGGTCGATGTCGTGGTCCTCGGTGGAGATCTGGAGGATCAGTACATCCTGGGGGCGGCCGAGGCATTGGCCATTGGCCATCCCGAGATGGATGTCATCGCCTATCGCCTTCCCGACACCGAGTTTCTGGCCGCAGCCATGAAGACCCGGGTTCGCGACGTCGTCACTCCGGTGGAGGAC
The DNA here is from genome assembly GCA_024638815.1 of Acidimicrobiales bacterium. Lineage (GTDB taxonomy): Bacteria > Actinomycetota > Acidimicrobiia > Acidimicrobiales > SZUA-35 > JAHELU01. Next base: position 17,892 of record JAHEJM010000011.1, read on the forward strand.
CACTCCACGCTCGACCAGGCTCTGATCCGCCTCCACGAGGCGGCCACCGTTCGCCGGGAGCTGATTCTGGCCCGGGAGCGGAACCAGGAACCGACCGGTGCCATCACCGTCTTCGGCCCGAAAGGCGGTGTGGGCAAGTCGACCATCGCCGTCAACCTGGCCCAGGCTCTGGCCGCCGACGCCCCCAACGAGGTGCTGCTCATCGATCTCGACCTGGTGGGAGGAGATGTGGCCGACATGCTTCAGATCGACACCGACTTCACCGTGGCCCGGGCCATCAACAACGACTCGCCGTTCGACCCCGCCAACCTCAAGTTGAGCCTCGCCGCCCTGCCCAATGGCCCGCTGGTGCTGCCGGCTCCGGCATCGTTGGTGGAGGCCGATCATCTCGATTTCGAATCGATGGAACTGCTGCTCAAGCGGGTTGTCGAGATGTTCACCTATGTCGTGGTCGACACCGGACCCGGCTCGACCGAGGCGTCGCTGGCCGCCATCAGCGTGGCCCGGCAGATGGTCATCACCACCAACCCCGATATCGGTGCCGTACGCACCCTGGTTCGCCACATAGACGCCCTGGACAGCCTCGGTCTACTTCCCCCCGACCGCCACGTCGTGCTCAACCAGTACGACCGCCGCAGCGGTATCGGGACGTCCGACATCGAGGCGGCTCTGGGCCGCCCCATCAACTTCACCCTGCCTCCCGACCGCACCGTGCAGGCTGCGGCCAACGAGGGGGTGCCCTATCTGCAGAATCGATCCCGAGGCGCGGTGGCCGCCGCCCTCTACGAACTGGCCAATGCGGTCAGGGGTGAGGTCGACGCCACCGAAGAGCCGGTGCGGTCGAAAGGATGGTTCAGGTAGCCATGGGTCTTGGTCGTCTGCTGGCGGAAGCCGACGCCCCCGGAGGTCGCCGCTCCGGATCCACCGCCTCGTCCTCACCGCCGGAGAACAAGGTTCAGAGTCCGAGCACATCGACGGCGGCCGACAATCTCGGAGAACGGGTCAGAATCAAGCTCATCGACAGCATCGGGGCCACGCTCTCCGACTCCAACATGAGCCAGGACGAGCTTCGGCGCCAAGTCAGCGATGAGCTGGAACGGCTGATCGCTCAGGAGAACCTGCCGCTGACCGATATCGAGCGCAACAAGCTGGTCGGAGCGGTGGCCAGCGACGTGCTCGGGTTTGGCCCCATCGAGCCGCTGCTGGAGGACGACGACGTCAGCGAGATCATGGTCAACGGTACCGACGCCATCTATGTGGAGCGGGCGGGCAAGATCGAGATGACCGATATCCGATTCCGGACCGAGGCCCACCTCCGCCAGGTCATCAACCGGATCGTTGCCGCCATCGGACGCCGTGTCGACGAATCCTCACCCATGGTCGACGCCCGTTTGGCCGACGGGTCCCGGGTCAATGCCGTGGTCCCGCCGCTGGCGGTCGACGGATCGTCACTGACCATCCGAAAGTTCGCCAAGCAGGCGCTGCAGGCCGGCGATCTGGTCCGAATCGGGGCCATCACCCAGCAGTCACTGACCGTGATGCGGGCCTGCGTGCTGGCCCATCTCAATGTTGTGGTCTCGGGTGGCACCGGTAGCGGTAAGACCACGTTTCTCAACATGCTGTCCAGTTTCATCGGCGCCGACGAGCGAATCGTCACCATCGAGGACGCCGTCGAGCTGAAGCTGATGCAGCGTCATGTGATCCGCCTCGAGTGTCGCCCACCCAACGTCGAGGGAAAGGGTGCGGTCACCACCCGTGATCTGCTCAAGAACACCCTGCGCATGCGCCCCGACCGCATCATCGTGGGTGAGTGTCGTGGCGGTGAGGCCCTGGACATGCTCCAGGCCATGAACACCGGGCACGACGGATCCCTGACAACCCTGCATGCCAACAGTCCCCGCGATGCCACCCGCCGGTTGGAGACGATGGTCCTCTACGCCGGTTTCGAGATACCGCAGCGAGCCATCCGGGAACAGATCTCGGGTGCGGTCGACATCATCTGCCAGCTGGAACGGCTTCGCAACGGGCGAAGGGTGGTGACCAGCATCACCGAGGTAGTGGGCATGGAGGGTGAACACATCACCCTCAACGAGCTGTTCGCCTTCGACCACGAAGAAGGGGTGTTGAAGGCCACCGGAGTTCGGCCCCAGTGCGCCGACAAGTTGGCAAAGCACGGTGTCGTCATCGATGCCGAAGCCCTCGAGAACTGAGGAGGTCGGTCCGGCGGTGGCACGACCCGATCTGGAGCTGCAGTCCCGAGCCATCGTCCCGGCCCAGGACGGTGACTTCGGCGTCGGCTCGGCCGACACATCGGCCGGCCTCGAGGTGCTGTCACTCGACACCGCGACGCCGGGCGCCGTCACGCTCCAGGTCACCGTACCCCACCAGGAGACCGTGCTCTTCTCCAGCCAGTCGGTCGATGTGCGGCTCAACGGTCAGAGCGTCGAGGGCGTCACGGTTCGACCGGTCAAGATCGACTCGCTTCATGCCACGCTCATCATCGACGTGTCCCAGTCGATGTCCGGGCAACCGATCGAGGCGGCCAAGAGCTCGGCCGTGGCCTTCGTCGAAGCCCTACCACCGCAGGCCGAGATCACCGTGATCGGCTTCGGATCATCGGCCCGGGTCGAGATTGCGGCAACACCCGATCACGGCGATGCCATCGCCACCATCGAGGAGCTGGAACTCCGGGGGGAGACCGCCCTGTATGATGCCATCGAGCTTGGCCTGCAGTCCACGGCCAGCGCCAGCCGCGACGCCATGGTCGTGCTGAGCGATGGTGGGGACACCGCCAGCTCGGCCACCGAGGGCGACGTGATCTCCGACCTCGGCCAAAGCGGTGTCGACTTCTACGCCATCGCCCTTACCACCGACGAATCGGACGGCAGCGCCCTGCGGTCACTGTCCGACGCCGCCGAAGGGGAGTTGATCACCACCGGCGACCTGGCCGGCCTGCAATCGATCTACCAGTCACTGGCCAGCAGTCTGGCCGAGGTCTACGAAATCGGCTTCCCGGTGGACCGGGGCGGCACCTATGGGCTGGAGATCGAGCTGATCGGCAGCGACACCGCGGGCTGGGAACGAATCGTCAATCTTCCGGGACCACGGTCCTCGGGCCAGGTCGCCATCGAGCAGCCCGTGGCCGAACCGTTCACCGCGCCCCCGCCGCCGTTCTCGGCCAGCGGGGCGCTGCTGTGGGCGGGAACCGCCCTGGTGGTGATCGGCGTCCTGGCCGCCGCGGCCTATGTGATCGCACGACCGGCCAAGGAACGATCCCGGCGCCGACCCCGACTCAGGGGCGGCCGAAGCGCTCAGGTCCAGACGCTGAAGGAGATCCGTCGGGATGCGTCCTCGGTGGTGGAGGTCGTGGTCAACCGCTCCGTGCGTGACCGAATTGCCGGTGCCGCCGATCGTGCCGGGCTGAAATGGCGGGTCGGCGAGATCGTCCTCGGTACTGTCGCCCTGGCCCTGGTCCTGGCCATCATCGTGGCCGTGACCGTGATTCCGCTGGCCGCCCCGGTGGGATTGCTGCTTGGCGTGGTGCTGCCCAAGTTCTACCTCGGATTCCGGTTCAAGCAGCGGGCAAAACGGTTCTCCAACCAGTTGCCCGACATCCTGGGAGCCCTGGCCAATGTCATGCGAGCCGGCTATTCGCTCAACCGAGCCGTCGATGCCGTGGCTCAGGAGGCGGAGGAGCCGTCCCGGGGTGAGTTCACCCGGGCCCTGGTCGAATCCCGTATCGGCGGGGACTTCGTGGCGTCGTTACGAGCCATGTCGGAACGTACCGGCAGCGTCGATCTGAGGTGGACGGCGGACGCGGTCGAGATCAACACCACCGTGGGTGGGGATCTGACCGAGGTGCTGGACAATGTGGCCGAGACGATTCGGGGCCGTATCAGGCTGAAAGCCCAGGTCGATGCACTCACGGCCGAAGGTCGATTGTCGGCCATTATCCTCTTCATCCTGCCCCCGGCCATCACGACGTTCATCGCCATCGTCAACCCCGAGTACTTCTCCGGAATCTGGGATGGCTTCACCGCCTATGCCCTCGTCGGCGGAGTCGTGCTCATGATGGGTATCGGTGGCTTGTGGCTCCGGAAGATGATCAACGCGGTATGAACTGGTCGTCTGATCCGAGGAGGTCGTTGTGATGCTGATCATCGGCGCAAGCCTGGCCACGGTACTGGCCATCCCCCTGCTGGTCTTCGCCCTTTTCCCCGACCGCCGGCCCGCCGCCTCCAACAGCCGCCAGCTCTCCGGATCAGCCCGGTTCCGTGAGCGTCAGCTCAGCGCCTCGGTCACCGATCGTCTGGTGGCACCGCTCATTCACCGGGCGGCTCGCCAAGCCCGCCGTATCACGCCGACCGGCACCATCGACGCCACGGCGACCAAGCTCATCACCTCCGGTCTCGGCAACAAGGTCTCGTTGGAGATGATGCTGGGGCTCAAGGTGGTGCTGGGTACGGTTCTCCTGGCCGTGTCCTATCTGCTGACCGGAGGTTGGGGACTCGGCCTGCGTCTGACGGCGGTCGGCGTATCGACGGTCTTCGGTTTCTATCTGCCCGAGATCTATGTCGGCCGGAAGGCCGAGGAACGCCAGGCCCAGATCAAGTCCGATCTGCCCGACGTGCTCGATCAGCTGACGGTCATCGTGGAGGCCGGGCTGGGTTTCGACAGTGCACTGGCCCGTCTGGTCGAGACCGGTGACGGCCCGTTGGTCGAGGAATTCGGGCGGGTACTCCGGGGGGTCCGGCTCGGTCAGACCCGGGCCGAAGCCCTGGAAGGCCTGGCCGACCGAACCAATGTGGCCGAGGTCCGGCAGTTCGTGGCCGCCATCAAACAGACCGAACAGATCGGCGTGCCCATTGCCCGGATCCTGCGCACCCAAAGCCATCACATGCGGGAGTTGAAGCGGCTGGCGGCCGAGGAGCGGGCCATGAAGTTGCCGGTCAAGCTGGTACTGCCCATGGTGTTGTGCATGCTGCCCGCCCTGTTCGTGGTGCTCATCGGCCCGGTCATCATCCGGGTCATGAACGGCGGTCTCGGGTAGCGCTGCTTCCTGGTCGACTCCTGCGAGTCGAAACCACGGGCCAGGTTCCCCATCACCGCGAACGTCCGTCCCGATGGCCAGGCCCCGAAGTCAGGGCACGTAGGGAACGTTGCAGTCGGCGGCCACCTCGCCACAGATCTCGGTGTCATCCGGCGGTTCACCATCGCGGAGTAGGCCGGGTTCGAACTCGACCTTGATAAACCGAGTCTGGTTATTGCCCGTCACCCGGTAGTCGGTGACCCGGCCCGAGGCCACCTTGGAGAAACGGAACAGCAGGTTCGAACCGTTGCTCTCGGCCGAACGATAGAGGGCGATGGGCACGTACTGGCCCGAGTCAAACAGCGGGTCAAGACCGGGTTTGATGTTGTTTGAGATCGCCCCCGGCGAGCCCGGGTAGCAGCCGCTGGGGACCACGAGGCAGGATCCGGTGGCGTCAGATGTGTAGATACCCGGGGTATAGCCGTTCTCCAGCCAATCGTTGATTTCACCGGTGCTGTTGTTCCCGCCGTCAAAGTCGATGATCCCCCAGTTGCCGGGAGCCAAACCGTCAGCCGAGCAGATCGCCACCGAATGTACCGATGCCATGTAGAGCGTGATGGTCAAGGTGTCGGAGTCGGGATCGGCCAGCCAGTCAACCAGCTCCGGGGCGGCCTGCTCACAGATGGCGAACGGGCGTGCTCCGATGAGTGGCTCGGGGGTCCAGATCGCCGCCGTCGACGCCCGAGCTGTGCCACTGTCGATCCCGAGCAGGGATCCGAAGGTGTAGCCGACATCGCGTTCGCCCGAGACCTCGACCACACCGGCCCTCCCGCTCGGGGTCTGGACACAATTCGGGTTGGAGATGGTCGGCGCGTTGACGTGGAGGTACGCGAGGGCCTCGGTACAGGGGTCCAGCCCGTAGGCCCCGTCCCACGATCCGGCCAGTGCGGCGGCGTCGGTTGCCACGACCAGGGCCCGACGCTGGTTCCACAACCGCCCGCCGTCGACAACAAACCCGGAGACTCCGAGCAGCACGGCCATGATCAGGGCGAAGTAGGCGATGACCGCACCCGACTCGTCGGCCGGGCGTTCAACCCCATCGTGGTCGTTCTCCTGCTTTGGGTGACGGGTACTCATCGCAACCGGCCGTTCTTGTCGAGCGTGGATGTCATCTGGCTACTCACAGCGGAAGGTGGCGGTGGAGCTGAGGTTCACGGTCTGACCGGCGAGGAACGGGATGTCGAGTGTGGCCGTGGCCGACAGCTGCACCGTCACCGCCTCCCCGGTGCGTTCGAGGCAAGGCGGATCCACCGACGGGGTGATGACCACGGTCGGGGTCGTGCCGAAACTGGTGCCGACCAGGGCGTCATTGGCCGCCTGGTTGATGTCGGCCGCCGTGTTCTCGGGAATGGCCGCTTCCCGGGCGCCCTCCCGGGCCGCCGAGTGCAGAGCCTGCTGCTGGAAGAGAATGAGCCCGGTCTGGAAGATACCCATGGTCATGATCATGAGCAGGGGCATGAGGGTTGCGAATTCGATCAACACCGCACCTCGCTCGACGCCAGTCGAACCAGTGCGATGGGCCGATCCCGACCGCCGCCGAGGGTCGCCGGAGCGTGGGGATTCCAATTGTGACTGCGTCCGTGCCTTCACGTGTCTGCATCCTTGCCTTCACGTCGATCGCCGTGTGACGCGGAACGCGAAGTGGGTTTGTCGCCGCCGTCTGCCTGGCTGCTTCCTTGGGCTCATCGACACGGTCGCTTGGCTTCTTGAGTGGGCGTTTTGCCCAAATTCGTCTCAATAGGCGGGCATTTCGTGCCGAAGACATGAGTCATGGATCGGAAGTACTGGGAGGCCGCCCATCTGTTCCGGCGTGCCGGTTTCGGCGCCACCCATTCGGAGATCATGGCCCACAAGGCCAAATCGTGGTCGGCTCTGGTCGAGATGGTCATGGACACCTCTCGAGTCCCCCGGCTCGCTCCCGCCCCCGATCTTTCGCCGGGACGGGATTGGTATGACAAATACGTCGACATGACGTGGTACTGGCTGGACCGTGCTCGTCGGCCGGTGACCGAGGCGCCCATCACCGAGAAGATGACCCTCTTCTGGCACGGCTTCCTGTGCAGCTCGCTGGAGAAGGTCAACGATCACAAGATGATGTTCGACCAGAACCAGCTGTTTCGGGCCAAGGGCCTCGGCGGCTATCAGCGACTGCTGTGGGAGACATCCATCGGTCCGGCCATGCTCCGTTATCTGGACAACGACCGCAACTCGGTGGGCAACGTCAACGAGAACTTCGCTCGGGAACTCATGGAGCTGTTCGTGACCGGCGTCGGGCACTACACCGAAGCCGATGTGCGGGAATCGGCTCGAGCCTGGACCGGTCACGGGCTGGCTGACAACGGCCGTTACCGGTTCTCATCGGCCGACCACGATCACGGATCCAAGACATTCCTCGGCCAGCGGGGCAACTGGGGCGGCGACGACATCATCAGGCTGTTGTTGACCAGGCGCCGGGATGCCCACGCCCGATTCCTGTGCCAACGGCTGTGGTCGTTCTTCGCCTACCCGGTCCGGATCGGGGATTCCGAGGTGACCGACATCGCCCGGGTCTACAAACAGAACCTCCACATCGGAGCGACGGTCCGAGCCATCTTCCTCCACCCCAACTTCCGGACCGACCGAGCCCGGCAGGGGCTGCTTCGCAGCCCCATCGAGTACGCGGTGGCCTGCATGCGCCACACGAGGACGGACTGCGCCACCGTCCACCCCGAGTGGTACCTGCCGGAGATGGGCCAACAACCGTTCCACCCACCCAATGTGAGCGGCTGGCGGCAGAACGAGTACTGGGTCTCCGAGTCGGCGGTGTGGGCCAAGGGACAGCTGGCCAGTCATCTCCGATGGCGCCTGTACGATCGGGGGGACATCACCGACGTTCACAAGGTCATCGACTGGAACCCGGTCACCTACAAACTGTCGCCGACCCAGTCGGTGGATCGTGCCCTGGCCAACCTGAACCTACGATTGCAGACCGCCCGGTCCCGCCAACTGCTGGTCGACTATGTCGAATCGGAGCGGGCCTCGGACCAGGCCTGGGGCCAGCGAGCCGGCCTGCTCATGCTGCCCCTCCTCACCCCGGAGATGCAGCTGGCATGATGGACGCCTTCTCCCCCACCTCATCTCGTTGCTCTTCGTCAACGCCGGCCACCACCAATCCCTACGGTTCCGATCCCTCAACCGGCGACGTGATGGCGGCCCTGAGTGACCCCCTGCCCACCGATCCCACGGCCATGAACCGCCGTCGCTTCCTCCAGGCACTGGCCGCCGGGGCCACGATGGCGGCCCTGCCGGCATGGCTGCAGGAACCGGCGTCCGCCGCCGGCGCTCTGGGTTCGCGGGACGGCGTGCTGGTGCTGATCACGATGGCCGGGGGCAACGACGGACTGAACACCTTCGTCCCCGTCTCCAGCGGTCGCTACTATGACGCCCGAGGTCGAATGGCCATCCGCCCCGAGGACGCGCTGCCAATGGGTGGTGGCCGAGGGCTCAACCCCAACCTCCCCTTCCTCAAACACCTTTGGGACACGGGCAACCTGGCCGTGATCGACGGTGTGGGCCACCCCGCCTCCACCCTCAGCCATTTCGTGTCCATGGGCGAGATCATGACGGCCCATGCCGGGACTGCCCCCATGGGAACCGGTTGGCTTGGCCGCTACATCGACGGGCTGGCCGACAATCCGTTCAACGGGGTCAGCCTCGGCACGTCGATCCCGCTGCTGGCCAAGGGCCGTCGCCGTCAGGCCATCGGGCTACCGCCCTACAGCGGTGGCATCTTCAAGACCCAAGGGGTGGAACCGACCTACGCCCGCCAGTATGCCACCCTGCGGGCGATGGGTGCCGGTCCCACCGGCCTCGGAGCGCTGGCCGACGCGGCCGCCGCAGCCGGGCGGAGGGCCGTCGACCTGTCCCGTCAGGTCCAGCCGCTCCTGGAGGATCGAAGCACCGAGCCCGATGTCATCACCCGCCTGCGCCTGGCCGCCCGGCTCATCAACGCCAACGTCGGTATTCGGTTCATTTCCATCGTCTTCGGCGACTTCGACAGCCATGCCAACCAGACTTCCATGCACCGCGATCGCATGCAGGAGCTGAATTCCGGACTCCAGACCTTCTTCGCCACTCTCAACCACGACTTCGTCGACCGCACACTGATCGTCGGCACCTCGGAATTCGGTCGGCGGGTCGACTTCAACGGAAGCGGTACCGACCACGGGGCGGCCAACAGCCTCTTCGCCGTCGGGACCCAGGTGAACAGGGGATTCTTCGGCCGGCTGCCATCGCTCGATCGTCTCGATCGGTACGGGAATCCGATGCCGACCGTCGACTACCGCCAGTTCTACGCCAACATCGTCACCACCTGGCTCGGAGCCGATGCCGCCGATGTCATGGGTCGAAACTACGGGGATCTCGGATTCTTGAACCGACCGGCGTCGAGGCGTACCCCGATCTCTTCGACCCCGAGCGGTCAGGTCTCGGTCCGGGCCCGGCGGGCCCAGGTTGCCCGGCTCTTCCTGGCCTTCTTCGGCCATGAGCCGGACGAGGAGACCTTCGAGGCCTTCGTCGACCAGTACCTGTCCGGGGCTCGTTCGCTACCCTCGGTGGCCAACGCCCTGGCCCAGTCTCCGGGCTTCGTCAACAAGTACGGGGCCCTTTCCGACCGTCAATTCGTTGAACTGGCCTACAGGAACGTGTTCGCCCGATCGGCCGACGCCGGTGGCCTCGGTCACTGGACCCGTGCTTTGGGATCGGGTACAACTCGGGGCGGCATGATGTTGGCCTTCAGCGAATCGACCGAGTTCGCCACCAAGACCGCCGACCGTGTGCTCCGCATGGAGCTGACCGGCCGGATCGGTCGCCTCTACCGGGCCTACTTCCTCCGCAAGCCCGATCTGACCGGCCTCGATCACTGGATCAACACCCGGCTCGACCTGGCCGCCATCTCCAACAGCTTCGCCGAGTCCCAGGAATTCAAGCAGCGCTATGGCTCACTCGACAACGCCCGATTCATCGAACTCATCTACCGCAATGTGCTGGGCCGGGCGGCCGAGGCATCGGGACGCCGTTACTGGATCGGCCAGCTGGGGGCCGGTCGCAGCCGAGGCGAGATCATGATCGGCTTCTCCAACTCCGACGAGTTCCGAGCCAAGGTGAAGCGTCTCACCTGACCGGGCCGAAACCGGCCCGGCTCAGCCCCTCCAGCACTCGCCACGGGGTGAGAGGGAATCGGTCGAACCAGACGCCGGTGGCATCGTGAAGGGCGGCGACGACCGCCGGTGCATAGGGCAGGAACGGCATCTCGGCCATGCCTCGGACCCCGAACGGGCCGATGGGATCCGGCACCTCCAACAGCACGGCTCGGACTCGTCGGGGGATGTCGCCGATGCCGGGAATGAGATAGCCGCTGAACCGGGGATTGACCACCCTGGCGTCAACCACCTGCAGGTTCTCCGACAGGACATAGCCGTGGGCCTGCACCACGGCCCCCTCGACCTGCCCCTCGGCCAGTTGCCGATTGATGATTCGACCGACGTCGACGGCGCACACCACATCATGAACCGTGATGTGTCCGGTGCTGACGTCGACGGAAAGATCCACCGCCTCGGCCGCGTACCCGTAGGCGAAGTTGGGCACGGTCGGTGCACCGGCCGGGTCCAGGGCCTCGGTGGGGGGCGGCACGTAGCGAAAGAACCCCACGGCCGGTCGGTCTCCCTCCCGCCACGCCTTCTCCGCCTCTTCGGCCGCCCCCAGGAGGGCATTGCCGGTCATGAACGACAGCCGTGACGCCGAGGACGAACCGGAGTCCCCGGCGGACGCCGTGTCGGAGAAGTGGCCCCGAACAACCGAGGCATCGAGATCCAGTGCCTCAGCCGCCAGCTGGACAAAGGCGGTGTGGGCGCCCTGGCCCACATCGGCTCCGGCCAGGTACACATCGGCCCGAACCGGAACGTCGTCGCCATTGTCGGATCCATCGGCGCCGGTACCGGCATCGTGGTCGCCGTGAAGCACGATCCCGGCCTCCGACCGTTCGGGGAAGCCGAAGGAGAACCCCACGTTCTTGTAGGCGCAGGCGAAGCCTCGCCCTCGACGTATCGAACCGTCGAACGCCGGCAGCGTGGCGAATGGACGGACCGGCGGTGCCGGTGCCGGTTCCCGACCCCACTCCGCGTGGTGGGCGCAGGCTTCGATCACCTGGGGCAGACTCACGGCGGCCGGCAGCCGGGTACCGGTGATGCCGATCGAGCCGTCGCGAACCATGTTGCGGCGTCGAACCTCGACCGCGTCGAGGCCACAGGCCTCGGCCAGCCGATTCATCTGGGACTCGGCCACGAAACATCCCTGAGGCCCCCCGAAGCCGCGGAAGGCTCCGCCGGGCACGGCATTGGTGTACACGGCCCAGCTGTCGATGCGGGCGGCCGGGATCTCGTAGGGTCCGGCCACGGTGAGATGGAGGTTGCCCAGCACCTTGTTGGAGGTGTAGTTGTAGGCACCGGCGTCGAGGAAGCCCTCGGCCTCGACGGCCAGGATCCGCCCGTCGGAGCCGGCCCCCCACCGGGTGTGGATGCGGCCCCGGTGGCGCTTGTGGTGACCGACGATGGACTCCTCACGGCTCCAGTCACATCGCACCGCACGATCGACACCGAGATCGGCAACCTTGCGGGCGGCCAGCGCCAACACGATCTGGAGGCTCATGTCCTCCTTGCCCCCGAACGCACCCCCGATGGCCCGGTAGATGATCCGGACCTGCTCCGGCGGAAGGTCGAGGGCGTGGGCCACCTGCTCCCGATCTTCGTGGGCCCATTGGCCACCGGTCTCGACCGTGACCCGGCCCTCGTCGTCGATGTAGGCCAGGGCCGCCTCGGTCTGGAGGAAGACGTGTTCCTGGTGGGGAACGTGGTAGGTCTGCTCGATGACGATGTCGGCCTCGGCCATGGCCGCCTCCACATCCCCATGGCGAATCACGTAATGGTGATAGGCATTGGGGTGCCGGGGTGGATCGCCCGGCGGAGTCGGCCCCGGATGCTCGGGGTGGAGCACGGGGGCCTCGGCGGCCAGCGCAGCGTCGATGTCGGCCACCACCGGTAGTTGCTGCCATGTCGGGTCGAGCAGGGCGGCCGCAGCGTCAGCCTGGGCCGAGGTCTCGGCCACGATCACGGCCAGATGATCGGCCTCCCATCGGGACACATCGCCGGGCACCGCCCCCGGCCGGTCTCGCAGACGGTCGGACGATCCGATCAGGACCGGCTGATCGAACATGGTCAGGCCGTACTCGTTCACCGGCACATCGGTCGCCGTCACCACGGTCAGAACCCCAGGGGCCCGCTCGGCGGCACTGATGTCAAGCGACAGCAGGCGGGCGTGGGGCTGATTGGTGAACACCACCTTGGCCACCAACGCATCGGCCGCCACATCACCGACATAGGGGGTGTGACCGGTGGTCTTCCCCACCGCATCGATACGGGAAATGGAGTCGCCGAGGGTCATGGGCGGTCGCCGGGAGAGGGCGGGACCTGGGATGCGAGACGTCGAGCCGCCTCGATCACCGCGGTCTCGATCCGGTAGTAGCCGGTGCAACGGCAGAGGTTGCCGCCCAGACCGGCCTTGATCTCGTCGTCGGTTGGGTGTGGCGACTCCTCCAGCAGCTTCACGCCGGACATGAGAAAGCCGGGAATGCAGTAGCCGCATTGCACGGCACCGCACTCGACAAACGTCTGTTGAAGGGGATGGAGTGCATCGGTTTGATCGGCGTCGGACCCGGCATCATCGGGACCGGTGCCGGCCACACCCTCGATGGTGGTCACCTGCGATCCGTTGACCCTGGTCGCCGGGACCAGGCAACTGAGTACGGTCATGCCGTCGAGGTGGACGGTGCAGGCTCCGCATTCACCCTCGGCACAACCTTCCTTGGTGCCGACAAAGCCGTTGGCCCGCAGCCAGTCGAGCAGGGTGACCCCGGCATTTCCCGATGTCGGGCCGTCGCCGACCGTCTCGTTCGGGGCCGACCGGGCGCCGGCTTCGCCGTCGGCCGGTGCCGACACGGACCGGCCGTTGACGACACAGACGATCGGATCGGATCCGGTGTGGTGAGCGGCGAAGTCCCGACCGGTGATGGCACGACCTCCGGTCGATCCGGCCAGGGTCACGGGCCGAGACGGCGGCGATGTGGTGGGTTCGGGGGCGGCCAGCGACCACAGGGCCCGCTTCGTCATCTCCTCGACCTGGGCCGAGCGGTACCAGGCCGGCGAACGAAGGTCATCGATGGGGCGGACCGACGAAGCCGCCGAGGCTGCGACCCGGGCCACGACCGTCGTGAACGTCACCTCGTCATCGATGTCGGTCCCGATCAATTCGGCCTCGGCCCGGGCGGCCCGAACAATGACCGGGGCCACGCTGCCGAGGGCCAGACGGGCGTCGGTCACCGTCGATCGACCGTCCAATCGTCGAACATGGAGGGCGAGGGCGAGGTGCACGACCGAGATGGCCTGGGCCTTCCGCAACCCGAGCTTCACGTAGACCGTCTTCCAGTCCGGGCCCAGGGCGTCGAACGTGATGCCGGTCACCAGCTCGTTGGGTTCGAGCACCGTCTTGCGCACGCCGGTATGGAACTCGGCCAGCGACACGGTACGTCGACCGTCGACCGATTCCAGGGTCAGCTCGGCGTTCAGCACGGCCAGGGCCGATATCGAGTCATTGGCCGGACTGGCCGTCACCACGTTGCCGACCACGGTGGCCCGGTTGCGAAGTTGGGGTGAGCCGACCTCCCAGCACGCCTGGGCCAGGGGCAGGGCACCGGCACGGATCACCTCCGAGACCGCACACTGGTTGTGGGTGACCAGAGGGCCGATCCCGATCCGGCCGCCGTCGATCTGGGCGATGGTGTCCAGGCCCTCGATCCTGGTGAGGTCGACCAGGGCCCGAAGACCGGTGTGCTCGGCCCGGTCCAGCTCGATCAGGAGATCGGTACCGCCGGCGATGGGTTTGGCCCGGTCTCGGTAGCGATCGAGCACGGCCAGAGCCTCATCGACCGTGCCCGGGGTGAAGACTTCGGCCACGGCTGTCGCCGGGCGTTGAATGGGGTGGAGATGGGGCGACACGGTCATCGGCGCGTGCTCGAAGCCGATGTGGGATCGGCCGATCGCTTGGGCTCGGCTCCGATCCCGGCGTTGTCGACGGCCCCGTTGTACAGGCTGCCGCCGGCCTCGACGTAGGCTCGAAGCAGGGCCGAGGCCTCGGCCCGGGCCACGTCACGGTGCACCGAGATGCCCAGCCGGGTCAGGTGATCGACCCAGTCCGCAGGTTTGTGGCCCTCGTCGAATCCGACGGCTCTTGCGTCCTCATCCCGGGCCCCGACGGCCAGGGTGGAGACCCCGGACCACGGCACGGCGCCAAGACACATGGCACACGGTTCGGTCGAGGAAACCAGGGAGAACCGCCCGACCGAGGCCAAATCCCAGGTTCCCAACCGCTGACCGGCGGCGGCAATGGCCAGGATCTCGGCGTGGGCGATGGGGGCCGAATCGGGAACCACGCGGTTGACCCCTACCGCCACCACTCGGCCTTCGTGGTCGAAAACGGCGGCCCCGAACGGCCCGCCGCCGCGGTCGATGTTCTCCTGCGTGACCTTCAACACCAGCGCCATCTGTTGGTCGATTGATCGGTATCGAACATCTTCCTCGACCAGGGACAGCACCGAGGCGGGCAGGCTGAGATGAATGGAGGAAACCAGCTGCACCGGGGAATCATAACATTTCGCAAAGTTGGCGAGCCTTCGTTGCCGGCCGTGGCTAACGTGCCATGGTGCGCAGCCGGTCCCTGTTGCCGATCCTCCTGGCCATCCTCACCGCCGTCGGCGGCTGCGGCACCGCAACACCGGCCAATGGCTCGGAACCGACCATCCCCGAGGGCTACCCGACGGTGGCATCCGAGCGGTTCCACGGGGCCTTCGAAGCAGTGTCGGTCCGGGCCGAGGGCGAAGCCCTGGCACTCGACGTCCCGCCCATGATGGTCATCGACGTCGTCACCGGCGGGGTGGAGGCCGGCTTCGGCTGCAACCAGTACCTGGGGTCCTACACGCTGGCCGACGACGAAGTGGCCTCGTTCACCTTCGCCGGCGGGACCTCGGAGCAGTGTCCGGACCGTCGGTTCGCCGAGCAGACCTTACTGGCCATGTTCGAGCGGGTGGATCGTTGGGAGGAAGCCGACGGTGGCTTCACCCTGACCTCACCGGTCGGTGACCGTGTCGAGCTGCGTCGTATCGAGGGAACCTGAGGACTCCACCGACTGGTGGCCGGGAGGCTGGGCCGGACGGTGATGGAGCCGGACCGGTAACCCGCCGTGGCGGAACGAGGCAATCGGCCGCAGATCCCCATCCGCGGTTCGGGCCAGTTTGCCCTCCGAGGTGATGAGGGCCAGGCCGTAGCCGGGCAGTCGTTCTCGGACCACGGCACCGAGACGGCGGTAGAGGCCGACCAGCCGGTTCGTCCCCAGCCGTCGACCGTACGGTGGGTTGGTCAGCACCAGCCCCTGATCGCTTCGGGCCCGCAGGTGGGACACCACCCGGGCCTCGAAGTCGATCAGATCGGCCACCTCGGCCGCCTCGGCGTTGGCCCGGGCCGCGGCAATCATGGCATCGTCCCGATCGGTGGCCACGATGCCGGGGCCGGCGTGTTCGTCGTCGGTGAGCACCGGAGCGGCTTCGTTGTCGGTCAGGGCCGACCGCCACGCCTGCTGGACCTCGCCGGCCACACTGGCCCACGCCCCGGGTTCGAAACACGGCCAATGGTGGAAGGCGAACTCCCGCTCACCGCCGGGAGGCAGCCGGCGCCGGATCAGCGCCGCCTCGATGGGGATGGTGCCCGAACCGCAGAAGGGATCGACCAACGAGGTGGCCGGATCCCAGTCGCACAACAAAAGGGCGGCGGCGGCCATGGTGGTGCGCAGGGGTGCCTCGCCCAGTTCGGTCCGCCACGGCCGATGATGCAGGCCCTGGCCCGACGAGTCGACCGAGATGGTGACCGTGTTGCGTTCGATGCGGACGACGAACAACTGCTCCGGCTCGCCCAGGGAGGGCGGCATGCTGACCTGATGCAGCCGCTGGGCGATGGCCTTGGTGTGATAGAGCTTCGACTCGTGACTGGAGATCCGGAATCGGGGGGCGAACCCGTCCGGCAGCCAGTGCCGCCAGTCGATGTCCATGGCATGGTGCTGGAGGTGGCGGAAGTCAGTGGCGCGGAAGGTGGCGATGCGGACCACGATGCGGCTGGCGGTTCGCAGCCACACATTGGCGGCATACAGGTTCCGGGCGTTGACGGCGAACTCGACCACGCCGGGTCCGGCCTTCTTCGATCGGATCCCCATTTCCTCCAATTCCCGGTGGCAGACCGCCTCTAATCCGGGGGTGCACACGGCGGCGGCCTGGTACCGGTCGCGGTTTCGGGATGAAGAAGCAGCCACGGGCACAGGGTAGCCACCGGTCCCGGCCGGGCCTCGGGGGCGGTCAGGCGGCCGAACGGCGAAGCGCCCGCTCCAACAGCCTGGCGTCGCCCAGGCGACGTCGTAGCTCGCGTTCGAGTCCGGCGATGGGATAGAGGTTCTGGGGAGCTCGGGCATCCTTGTGAGGCGCGCTGGCGAACCGGCCCAGCAGATTCGAGATCTCATCGGCCCGGCCGGCGGCTGAGTCGACCGGCCCGAGTTCGGGCAGTTCGAGTCGGACCACACCGCTCATGGAGTGGCCGATCGGGCCGGGCAGCCGCAGGTACCACGACCAGGTCGGAGACCGACCGGCAACGAAGAACAGTGGGGTGCGGTGGCCCACGGGAAGCGCACCGACGGTGGGGCGCAGCTCCTCGGGCAGGTAGTGCACGTGCTGGGTCTTGACATAGCCGACGGCCGATGCATGATCCCGATCACCCAACGGCCCGTCGAAGACCACTGGATCCCCGGCGGTGGTACTGCAAAGCCGCTGCGACAGCTCGGTTTCCAGCTCGGCCATGTGGGTGTGAACTCCGAAGTAGAGTGCTTCGTCGGTGTCATCGGCCACCGACCGCACCTCGTAGTCGGCCCCCAGCCCACCGGCGTCGGCGATGGCGTCGGCCCCGTGGGCTGCGGTGTAGATACCGCGAGCCACCACCACCTCGGTGATGACGGCTCGATCCCGGCGGCAGCACACGGCGCCGGCGGCCACCGAGGCACACACCCCGGGGCGTGCCACGGCGTCGGGCTGCTCGATCCAGATCCTGGCATCGATGCGGCGGACGCCGTCAACGAAGGTCACCGACTCCGGTTCGCCGTCACCGGAGGGGCCGGCATCGGTGAGCAGCGGTTCCCATCGATCCGCCGGTCGCTCCACGCCGACATCGACGTCTCGGCTCGTCGTCTCCAACTCGCTGGCCCGCACCCCGGACCCGGTGGACGAGCCGTAACCGGGATCCCAGGTCTCGACCGCAAACCTCATTCCCACCGGATCGACCTCCTTCACGCCGTGACCAGTTCCACCACCGAGCCGGTGGGTGACTTCGTGACCTCGAACCGGGCCGGCATCCGCTCGGCCAGGTCGCGGACATGGGTGACGATGCCGATCATGCGTCCGGTGGCGGCCAACTCCTCGATGGCCGACGCCACCACGTCCAGGGTGGCCGGATCAAGGGTGCCGAAACCCTCGTCGAGGAACATGGACTCCAGACGGGGGGCATCGACCGGGGCCAGCTCGGCAATCGAGTCGGCCAAGGCCAAGGCCAGCGCAAGCGAGGCCAGGAAGGTCTCGCCTCCGGACAGGGTGCGGACGTCGCGGCGCTGGTCGGCGTTGTTGTGGTCGACGATCGCGAACTCCCGATCATCGACGGCCAGCGAGTACTGCCGGCCCGACAATTCGAGCAGCCAGACGGTGGCTCGGGCCACGATATCGTCCAGCGCTTCGTTGAGCAGCCACGCCTCGAAGCCGGTGGCCGACAGATGGCGACCAAGGGTGGCGTTGAGTTCCCGTTCCGCTCCGAGCTCGGCCACCCGGTCGGTCAGCCGCAGGCGCTCCTTGGCCCGGTTCTCGGCCCGCTCCAGCTCGGCCCTGGTTTCCGCCTCGGCCACGGCCACGTTCTCCACCAGGGTGGTTGGATCGGGCGGCAACCCGAGCTCGCCGGTGGCGGCCTTGACCCCATCCACCACCAGGGTCCTCTGTTCCACCAGCCCCTTGCCCTCGGCCGCCAGGTTGGCCCGGCGGGTGCTCAGCTCGTCATGGGTGGAGGCGGCCCAGTCCACCAGACCCTGCCAGTTCTCGATCAGCGAGTCTTGGTTCGACTCCGGAGGATCGAGGGAAGCCAACCGATCCCGGCATCGGCTGAGCTCGCGGGCCCTGGTCGTGAGATCCTCGCCCAATCCCTCCATCTGCCGGCGGGCCCGCCCGGCGGCTTCCTCCGCCGATTTCATGGTCTGCGCCGCCGCTCGCCGCTCGGCTTCGACTTGGTCGACTTCGGCCAGTCGCCGAGCGAGGGCTGCTCCGTCGGCCTCACCATGGTCGGCCTCCAGCCGGGTCCGCTCGGCTTCGAGCCGTCGCTGCTCCTGGTCGGTCGCCGCCAGTTCGCCGTCCAACCGGGCCAGTTCCCGCTCGGCCATGGCCAGGGAACGAGCAGCCGACGTCGACTCGGCCTCGGCCTCGGCCAACTCGGCGTCGGCGTCGTGGTCGGGCACGGAGTCGACGGTCCGGAGACAGACCGGGCATGGCTCCCCCACCGCCAGCGCCGCTCGCCATGAGCCGGCGTCGGCCGCAAGCCGGGCGGTGGAACGCGCTTTTCCGGCCGCTTCAGCCACCTCGGTGGCGGCGGCGAGGGCGGCGGCAGCATCCTGACGGCGGTCCTTCCGACCGGCGCTGTCAGCCATGAGTTCGTCCAGTCGCGTCCCTACCGACACCAGCTGCTCGGCCCCGGTGATGGCGGCCAGCAAGGCGGCCCGGTCGGGAAGGTCGGTCACCCGCTGCTCCCATTCGTCCCGGCGGTCACGGGCTTCGGACAGAGCCTTGGTGGCGTGATCGAGTTCGTCGGTGGCGGCGGTGAGGGCCTGCTCGGCCTCGGTCAGGCCGGCCGGTACGGCCACCGCCGCCAGCAGCGCCAGAGACTGGTCGATCGCCTTGACCTGGCTCCGCACCGGATCGAGGGACGAGTCGATTGCGGCCAGCTCGTCCCGCCAGGTGCGGGCCGACCGTTTCAGATCCTTCAGGGTGGCGATGCGGGATTGCAGCTGTTCGATCTCGTGCTCGGCGACCTCGGGCAGCCGTTGCAGCTCCTGGGCCAGCGCCTCGCCTCGCTGGGCCGCCTGTTTGGCCTCTTCCCGGGCCACCGTGCCCATACGGGCGTAGACCTCCAGGTCGAGCAGGCGCCGCAGCAGGCGCTGGCGGCTGGCCGGTTCGTCTTTGAGGAATTGAGCGAAGTCGCCTTGGGGCAGGACCACCGTCCGGGTGAATTGGGTGAAGTCCAGGCCCAGCAGCTCGATCACGGCGGTGTCCACATCCCGCACCGTGCCGGCCAGTACCTCGCCGCCTCGTTCGGGGTCGTCCCGCTCCAGGCGAGCCTCGGTTTTCACCCCACCGGAACGGCGGCGCACGACCCTTGTCACGGTGTGGGGCCGATTCGCAACCTCGAAGTCGAAGCGGACCTTGGCCTCGTTGGCCAGCTGATGGATGACCGGGGCCACCACATTGGCATTGTCGTAGCGGGATACCGAGCCGTAAAGGGCGAAGGTGACGGCGTCGATCAAGGTTGACTTGCCGGCGCCGGTGGGACCGGTGAAGGCCACCAGATCCAGACCGTCGAAGTCGAGTTCGGTCCGCTGCCGGAATGTGGCGAACCCCTCCAGCTCCAGCCGCACCGGTCTCATTGCCGACCCCGGTGGGAGATCGTCGACGCCGAGCCGGGACCCGGACACTCGCCAGTCGATCGAATCCCTTCCATCGTTCGCAGTCTACTACCGACCCACACCTCGAATCACAGGTCTGTAGTTCCCGGCCGTTCTCTTGCCCTTTGGCGGGCTGCGGTTCCCTCGCCGTTGTCTTGCCCTTTGGCGGGCTGCGGTTCCTCGCCGTTCTCTTGCCCTTTGGCGGGGCTGGCGTCCCCCTCAAAGGAGCTTTGGCCGGTTGACGACCCTGCGAACGGGTCGCCACCCCGCCAAAGTGCTGGGTTTGGGGGTGAGTCAGGCGGCGGGGTGGATCGGTGCTCAACGCTCGAGCCGGTAGACCGAGACGTGGGACGGGGAATCGGCGGTGAACTCGGCGCCGGACCAGTCGCTGTGGCGGCTCTCCAGACCGAAGCCGGCCAGCCGCGCCATCAGGTCGAGTTCGGCCGGCCAGATATAGCGATGGGGGGAACGGAACAAGACTGCTTCGGCCGAGCGGTCGTCGAATCGGAAGTGGTGTGACACGACCCGCTGTTTGAGGGTGTCGTAGGTGTCGAGTCCGACATAGCCCGGCTCGACGGCGAACACTGCGGCCGAACGACCGGGTGCCGGCTCCGGTAGCCGGGGCACCCACAGCTCGACCACGAACCTGCCACCGGGGGCCAGATGGCGAGCTGCGTTCTCGAAGCAGCGGATCTGCTCCTCCTGGGTCAGCAGGTTCGAAATGGTGTTGAAGACCAGGTAGACCAGGAAGAACCGGCCCTCGATCCGAGCCGAGGCCATGTCACCGATGACCACGGGAACGGTCGACTCGTCGACCTTGGTCCGAAGCCGGTCGACCATGGCCGGGGACAGCTCGATCCCCGACACCGCAAGG
Organism: Acidimicrobiales bacterium; assembly: GCA_024638815.1. Lineage (GTDB taxonomy): Bacteria > Actinomycetota > Acidimicrobiia > Acidimicrobiales > SZUA-35 > JAHELU01. The sequence goes on from JAHEJM010000011.1 coordinate 38,726, forward strand.
CCCCGCCCGACCAGGGGCACCGCCACCCGACCGGTACCGATGGCAAACTCCAGCACCGGGCCGCCGACGGCCAGCTCCACCAGACGATCGACGGTGGGCCCCAGCACCTCGTCGGCGAACATGCCTTCTCCCGGTGTGTCGTACCGGGCCGCCACCTCGGGACCCCACAGCTCATCTCTATTCATCGACCCATTGTCGACCACCGGGCCGCGAGCGGTATCGAATTACACGATGCCGGTAGGATCGGCACGATCCGGGTGCACTCAGAATGCCGAATGACGGCGCATCGACTGGGGCATGCCGACACTGATGAGCAAGGTTTCGGCCGCCGAGCCATCACCGGTGACGACAAGATTCCCGCCGGCCACGGCGGTTGCCAAAGCCTCCGATCCAAGGGCCAAGGCATACAGGGTGCGGGAATCGGTTACCACGGTGGCGTCGGGAGACGTCGCCACGCCCAGAAGACCGCGGGCCCCGTCGGCGTCGAGGACCACGTGACAGACAAGATCCTCCAGATGGAGTTCGATGGTCCTCGGCTGCCGAGACGGATCCGGCTCGGCGTGCAGGATCATGGCCTGGACGCCGAGGCGCGGATTCGGCCGGTCGGGAAGTTCGTCCGGGTTCAGGTACTGGCCACCCCATCGCAACATCTCTCGGAGAACCGGTCGCAGTGAGCCCCCGCTCTCGGTGAGCCGATAACGACCATCGGATTGATGTTCGACCAGCGCAATCGACACCAGGCGACCAAGCCGGTCGGCCAGGACATCGGTGCTGATCCCGGGCAACGCCCGATGGAGATCGGTGTAGCGCAGGGGACCCAGGTGGAGCTCCCGCACAACGAGCAGCATCCAACGGTCTCCCACGAGATCCAGTGTGCGGGCGATGGGACAGAACTGTTTGTGGGGGATTCGTTTCGGCATGTCGGGAATGTCGGGTAGATCTACTTGGTTTAACCAAGTTATCACGATCATCAACACAAGGGGCAGACCATGACACCGATGACACCGATGACAACAACGCCAAGCATGACAACGACGTCCGACGATCCGGCGGCCATTGGATCCTCCCGAACCCGGTTCGACGCCCTTCCCGGGGCGGGCACCTATCTCGTTCTCGCGGTATGGATGGGGCTGGTATCGATGGCCGTGTCGGCCGGGCTGTTCGAGGCCACCGATGGTCCGCCGCCGGCGCTTGTCGTTGCGGTGGCCGGGCCCATCACCGCATTCGCCATTGCCTCTTCGACTTCCTCCAAGGTGAGGCGCTACGGCAGATCCCTCGATCTGCGTCTCGTCCTTGCCGCTCAGCTGTGGCGGGTGGTGGGTGCCGGATTCCTGTTGGCATGGGCGTTCGACCGACTGCCCGGTGAGTTCGCGGTACCGGCCGGGCTCGGTGACATGGCCACAGGGGTTGCGGCTCTGGCCGTCAGCCTCTCACTTCTGCGAGGAACACTGACCCGCAGGCGGCTGTACGCCTTCACTGCGCTGGGGCTGGGCGACTTCGCTGTCGCCGTCGTCACCGGCCTCATCATCCGCCCCATCGAGATGGATCTCTGGCCTCTCATCGTGTTCCCGACCGTGGCGGTGCCCTTCTTCGCCATGCTTCAGATCGTCACCTTGGTTCAGGCTGGGCACGACTGGGACGAACGCCTGGCCGTCTTGTCGGCCAATGCGAACCGAGCCGGACGGCTTCAGCCGACGTCGTCGAGCAGCTGGGCGAACCGGGCCTCGAGCTTGGGATCGGCCACGTTGGACTCCTCCAGATAGTCGGCGAACAGCTCCCGGGGTGAACGGCCGGCCCGGGGCTTGGCCGATACCCGGTCCCGGAGGTCGACGGCCTCGACCCGGATGTCGACCACACCCGAACCGAGCAGATCCCGAACCTCGTCGGCCAGCCCGGTGCGGGACGGTTCGGTGATACGGACCCGGATCCAGGCGTCGCCCGGATCCCAGCCCCCATCCACCCGGGATCGCAGATCGGCCACAGAGCCGATGACCGTGATCAGGGGCCGGCCTTTGGTCAGTGGCACGGCCCGGACTTTGGCCGGCAGACCGGGGGCCAGTTCGACAACATTGACCTGCTTGTGTTGCTCCCTCTCACCGAAGTCGAGAGCCAGGGGCGAGCCGCAGTAGTGGATGGCGGTGGCCCCCAGCATCTGCTGAGGCCGGTGGAGATGGCCGAGGGCCACGTAGGCGGCGGTGGCCGGGAAATCCACGGCTGATACCCCGTACTCGTCCGCCAGGTGGGCCGCACGCTCCCCTCCCCCGGCGTCGCCGCCGTGCACGAAGGCGTGGGCCACGATGATGTTGACCCGGTCCGGCCCGAAGTCGGCGCACAGGGCGGCCATGACCCGCTGAAGCCGATCGGCATAGGTCTGGGCGTTCTCGAACCCGGCCTGGCTCATCAGTTCGACCGAACGCACGATGGCCCGCTGTGACACGAACGGCAGCAAGGCGATGTCGGCTTCCTGCCCCGACTCGGCGGCGATCACCACCCGACCACCGTCAGCCGGGCTGCGAGGACGGGTGGCCATGGTGATGCGACCCAGGGCCATGAGCGGGGTGATCGCCTCCAGCCTCCGGGCATTGTCATGATTACCCGAGACCGCCACCACCGGGGCCACGTCGGCCAGATCGAGCAGGGCCCGGGTCACGATGGCCTCGCTCTCGGCCGACGGCGCCGCCGTTTCGTACAGATCGCCGGCCACGGCGATGAGGTCCACCGACTCGTCGGCGGCGATGGTGGCGATCTCGGCCAGCACGGCTCGATGCTCATCGGCCCGTGAGTGGCCTCGAATGGCCTTTCCCACATGCCAATCGGAAGTGTGCAACAGCTTCATCGGGCCCGCCTGGTCAGGTCAAACCGGAAAACGGATCATCGACCGCCGCGGTGTCGGGATGGCCCGAATCTCCGCCGGTGCCCGAACCACTCCCGGTGGCCGAGCCGGCCCGGGCCTCGGCCGGGCGAGTGGCCCACGACGGGAACGGGAACTCCACCAGCAACGGCACCGGCAACCGGGGCTGGGCAAGATACATGGAGCCGGGCTTGAGGATCATCGAGCGTTGGCGGGCCACCGCAGGCAGGAAACCGTATTCGTCCCGGCGGGCCTCAGCCGGATCGAGCCGACCGACAACCCGGATTGCGCTGTTGGCCACCACCCGGCGCTCGACCTCGCTCGCCGTCTGCTGGGCTCCGACCAGGATGATGCCCAGTGACCGTCCCCGCTCGGCCACGTCCAGCAGGATCTCCTTGATCGGGCTGGAGGAATCCCGGGGAGCATACTTGTTGAGCTCGTCGAGGACCACGAACTGCAGAGGCCGGGCCACCCCGCTGCGTTCCTTGGCGTCGAAGGCCTGGCGGAGCACCACACCGACCACGAACCGCTTGGCCCGGTCATGCAGCCCGTGGATATCGACCACGGTGACCTGGTGGGCGTGGAGATCGGCGGCCAGGGTGGACGACTGGGCCACATCGGCCCGGATCAGGTGCTCGACATGGCGCTGGGCCGAGTGCAGTCGGCGAATGAAGGCATTGATGGTGCCCGACCCCACGGCCCGGCCGGCCCAGCGAGGATCGACCGGTTCGTCCGGATCCCGGGGTTGGAGCTTGTCCTCGACGGCCTCGATCAGCCGGCCGAAGGTGCGGATGAGGCGGCCATCGAGACTGACGGCACCGTCGCCGACCTCGTCCAGCTTCGCCAACTGGGCCGTGACGGCCTGGACCACGATGGTGTACTGCTGACGCTCGTCCTCGGCGTCGGCGAACAGGTAGGGCAGCAACTGCTGGCGGCAGAAGTCGGCGATCGTCCAGAAGAAGGGTGCCACCCCGAGGTTGCGGGAGCCGGTGGCCGGCGTGGCGTTGGGATCACCCTTGCGGGGCGGGGCCAGGATGCCGACGTCCCGGAATGGGCCCGGGTTCAGCCCCAGCGGCTTGTACCGAGCCGCCTGATCGTCGTCGAGGGCGGTGTTGGCATGGTCAAGGAACAGCAGATCCTCGCCCTTGACGTTGAAGATCAGAGCTTTGGTGTTGGCGGCTTCGGCCCCCAGCGCCCCGGAGTTGAACATCGAATACAGCAGGAAGGTTGCATACGAGGTTTTGGTGGCGACACCGGAGATTCCGGAGATGTTGACATGCGCACCCTTGGTGCCGTCGATGAAATCGACGTCGAGGAACACCGGCTCGTTGTTGCGGGAAAGCCCGGCCGGCAGGCGCCGATCCCGTGCCACGGTGTCGAACGACAGGGCCACGTCACGCTCGACGTCGGTGGCCACCCGCACCGGTGTGCCCGGCAGGGGCGGCAGCAGAATCTCCGGTTCGAACCGGGTGGGCTGGATGAGGGCGGCCTCGCTGATCTGGGCCGGCAACACACCGTCGGAGATCAGGAACACATCGCTTTGGAAACTTGCCCCCTCGTGGCGGGCCCGGAGCTGGCTGACCACCCCATAGATGTGCACGCTCTGGCCGTCGGGCAGGCGACGCTCCAGGGCCACGACGTCGTCCAGCTGCAACGTCTGGCCCTCGGCCACCGCAACCCAGAACTCCAGCGGAGTGGCATCGTCGACACCGATGACCAAGCCGGCAGTAGGTCGGCCGCTGACCGTAGGTCGGCCGCTCACCGTAGGCCGGTCACCGGCAACGGGCCGGTCACGGAGATCCGGGAACGAGGGAACGGCGTCCGCCATGGCTTCCAATCTAGTGTCCCCGGCCCGTTCGGCAGGTGATGTCGTCCAGACTCGAGCGGGAGCCGGGGATTTCCTCTAACGTTGTTGGATCCGAACGTCACATCCGACGACGTTCGGGGTTGAAAGCGGCAACTGACACTCGGAGGCGTTCGTGGGCTCCGCTCCCGACAACCCAATCAACCCGACCGGGCCGGACATCGGTTCCAATGCCGGTGGCAACACGGTTGCCGTGCCCGTCGACGAGCTGCAACGCCTGGCCCAGATCTTCGATGCCGCCGCCGACGACGTCGACGCCGCCGTCGACCGATTGCACCGCAGCCTCGAGTCAACGGTCCTGAACCGCGACGATCCCGAGTTCTCGCCTCGTTCCGTCGCCGACGGCACTGCGGCAATTCGGGGCGTGCTTCGCCCGGTCACGGCCCGACTTCGGGCCGACGCCGGCCTGATGGCCGCTACTGCGTTCGAGGTGGTGGAGGCCGACACCGTCTCGGCCGCAGTGGACGCCTTTGGCCCCCACGACCCGAGCCCGGCCCAGATCGACGACACAGCCGGATGGCTGGGTCGGGTGGCCGACGGCCTGCCCCCATCGGGAGGGGCGTCGACGGCCGCCGGGGTCGACGAACCCGGTACCGACCCCGTCTGGGACCGGGTGTCACGAGAAACCGGCGACGGATCGGGATACTGAGCACCCGGGATCCATCCAAAGCCGACAGGGAGCGAGGCCGCCATGTCCAAGATCACCTTCATCGGGGCGGGCAGCACCGTCTTCGCCAAGAACCTACTGGGCGACATCCTGTCGCTGCCCGAGCTGGCCGGCTCCACCATCTCCCTCCACGACATCGACGAGGAGCGGCTTCGCACCTCCAAGATCGTGGCCGACAAGACGGCGTCCACCCTCCGGGCCACGCCCACCATCGAGGCCACCACCGATCGCCGGGCCGCGCTCGACGGCGCATCCTACGTCGTCACGATGTTCCAGGTCGGCGGCTACCGCCCGTCCACCGTCATCGACTTCGAGCTACCGAAGAAGCACGGCCTGCGCCAGACGATCGGCGACACGTTGGGTATCGGCGGCATCATGCGGGCGTTGCGCACCATTCCCGTCCTGCTCGACGTCTGTCGCGACATCGAGCAGGTCTCGAACGACGCCGTCCTGCTGAACTATGTGAACCCGATGGCGATGTTGTGTTGGGCCGTGTCCCGATCGTGCTCGGTGCCCACCATCGGGCTCTGCCACAGCGTGCAACATACGGCGGCTCAGCTCGGCGACGACCTCGGGGTTCCCGAACACGAGCTTCGCTATCGGTGTGCCGGCATCAACCACATGGCCTTCTACCTGTCGTTCGAGCAACAGCGGGCCGACACCACCATCGATCTCTATCCTCTACTGGCCGAGCGGGCCGGACAGCCGGCACCCCATCGCGGTAACCGAAACCGCAGCGATGGCGGCTTCGAGGGGCTGTCGGACGAGGTCCGCTACGAGATGTTCCGCCGTCTCGGTTATTTCGTCACCGAGTCCAGCGAGCATTTCGCCGAATACGTGCCATGGTTCATCAAGCGGGACCGACCCGACCTGATCGAGCGGTTCGGCATCCCTCTCGATGAATACCCGCGCCGTTGTGAGAACCAGATCGCCGAATGGGAGAGCCTGCGGGAGAGGCTCACCGGCAACCGCTCGGAGCTGGAGGTCACACCGAGCGCCGAATACGGGGCGGGCATCATCCACTCCATGGAAACGGGGACACCTCGTGTGGTCTACGGCAACGTACCCAACCACGGGCTCATCGACAATCTCCCCGACGGTTGTTGTGTCGAGGTCCCGTGCCTGATCGATCACAACGGGGTGCAAGCAACACCTATCGGCTCACTGCCGCCCCATTTGGCGGCCCTGATGCAGACCAACATCAATGTCCAGGCCCTGACTGTGGAGGCGGCCCTGAGCGGGCGGCGCGACCACGTCTACCACGCCGCCATGCTCGACCCCCACACCGGGGCCGAGCTGGATCTCGACCGCATCTGGACCCTGGTCGACGAGCTCCTGGACGCTCACGGTGACATGATGCCGCCGCTGAGTTGACGGCGCAGATAGAGGATGCGTCGCGGGGGCGCGACGCCGTCCCAACAGCAGTGCGGAGATGTCCGCTTGAAGGTGTCGACCAGGAAGGCCGGTGGGGCGTCGTGATCGTCCGAGGACGCTCAGCCGCGGCTTACAGTCGGTCAAACGCACAGGGTCGAGGTTCGGCCCAGGTGCCGGTTGTCGGCTACAGGGCCACGGTGCCCGAGACGCATCGCGCCACGTGCCCACCGATCCAGATCTCACCGTCAGGTTCCTGGGTGACGAACACTCGCCCCGAACGACCAAGGGCCGTGCCCTGCGACACCAGATACGGGGGTGTGGCCCGACCGGTACCGATCAGCCATTGAGCCATTGAGGCGTTGAGGCTCCCTGTCACCGGATCTTCGATGGTGGCGCCCTTCGACGGGAAGAAGGCCCGGATCTCGAAAGCCGGGTTCTCGGAATCGACGCCGACCCGTTCCCTCACCGTCGGGTACGGTCCGACGACGCCGAGATAGGACCCGACGACACCGATTCCGTCATCGACCGAGGCACCGTCGATGGCCAGCACCGTGTCGGCGTCGGACAGCAGCAGCCCGACCCAGCCCGGCCCGTTGTCGACCCAGGCGGCATCGACCACCCGGCTCGGATCGAGCCCGAGCCGCCGAGCCAACCGTTCCACGTCAGGTGACGGTAGCGGGCCGGACCGAACCAGAGGCGGGGCCCGAAACGACAAGCGGTCACCGCCAATCCGTATCGGGACCAGACCGACCTCGCACTCCTGGATGATGACCTCACCATCGTCACGACCACCGTCGTCGCTGTGACCGATGTCGAGCCACACCCGACAGGTTCCCAAGGTGGGATGGCCGGCGAACGGCAACTCGACCGACGGGGTGAAGATGCGAACCCGATAGTGGGCTCCGTTGGCTGCGCCCTGGGCCGACGGGGGCAGAAGAAAGGTGGTTTCGGACAGGTTCATCCAGTTGGCGAACCGCTGCATCTGTTCGGTGGTGGCGTGGTCGGCCCCCACCACCACCGCCAGAGGGTTGCCGTAGTAGGCGCGATCGGTGAACACGTCGACCAGTTGGAGGTGATGGTTCATGGCGGCAACCGTATCCCACGGGCGACGGCCGGACGGGCGCAAACTAGCTCCGGTACCGTGGGCACGGTGACCACGACTCCCCAGCCGGCGCACCACTCGACCTGGAGCCAGCCCCTCACCGGACACAGGGAATTCGAATCCCATGTCACCGTGATCACCGGGGCCGGCCGGGGGATCGGGGCGGCAACGGCCATCTCCCTGGCCCGCCGAAACCCGGCCGGGCATATCGTCATCAACTACACGTCCAACAGGGAAGCCGCACGTTCCGTGGCGGACCAGGTGACACAGCTGGGATCGCTAGCCTCCATCGTCCGAGCCGACATCGGCCGAGAGGGCGACGTGGTCGGGCTGTTCGATCAGGTCGACCGGATCGGCACCGTGACCGGCCTGGTCAACAACGCCGGCATCCTCTTCGAGTCGACGCCGTTACGGGAGTTCACCGTCGCCCGGCTCGAGGAGGTGTGGCGGGTCAACATCACCGGCTCGTTCCTCTGCGCCCGCGAAGCGGTACGGCGTATGGCGACGTCAACCGGAGGCCACGGCGGATCGATCGTGAACGTGTCGTCCCGAGCCAGTACGTTCGGCAGCCCCAACGAGTACATCGACTACGCGGCATCGAAGGGGGCGGTCGACACCATGACCATCGGGCTGGCGACCGAGGTCGCGACCGAGGGGATTCGGGTCAATGCCGTGCGCCCCGGACTCATCCACACCGACATTCACGCCTCCGGGGGTCGACCCACCAGGGTCGATGATCTGGCCGCCGGTGTGCCGATGAAGCGGGGCGGCCGACCGGAGGAGGTGGCCAATCTCATCGTCTGGCTACTATCCGAGGAGGCATCGTATGTGACCGGAGCCCTGATCGACGTCGGAGGTGGTCGATGACACAGCCTCTCAATGCCGCCATCGCCTTCGATGACGCCACCGTACGGTTCGATTCGGTGGTCGCCCTCGACCACATCACCAGCCAGGTGCAACCCGGCCGGTCGGTGGCTCTGATCGGGCCCAACGGATCGGGAAAGACCACCCTGCTCCGCCTGGTGGCCGGGCTGCTGGCCCCGTCCTCGGGGACGGTCTCGGTGCCGGCCAATGCCGTGGTCGGCTACGTGTCCCAGCACGCCAGCCAGCCGGCCTGGCTCCCCCTGACCGGGGCCGACGTCGTCCGCATGGGCCGTTACCGGGAACGGGGCCTACTCGGCCGGCTGACCGGCGACGACATGCGGGTCGTGGTCGATGCCGCTCGGCGACTCGATGTCGAAGCGCTGCTCGATCGCCCCTACGGCGATCTGTCGGGAGGCCAGCGACAGCGGATCCGCCTGGCTCAAGCTCTGGCCCAGCAGCCCAACGTGCTGGCCCTGGACGAGCCGATCACCGGCCTCGACCTGCCCAGCCAGCAGATCATTCTTGATCTGATCGACGAGGAGACGAACCGGGGAACGACCGTCATCATCACCACCCACCACCTGGACGAGGCCCGGCACTGCGACCAGGTGCTGATGCTGGCCGGGCGGCTGGTGGCCGACGGTTCACCCGATGACGTCCTGGTTCCGGCCCTACTACGGGCCACCTTCGGCGAACGACTTCTCGGCGATCATCGGGATCATGACCACGCCCACGCCATGCTTCTGGTTGATGATCACGCCCATACCCACGCTCACAACCGACAAGGAGACCAATGAGCGCCACGTCCGAGTTCGACGCCCACAATGCCACCTATGTCGACGGCTTCTCCCATGGCGGTCTTCCTGCCGCCCCGTCCCGACAAGTCGCCGTCGTCACCTGCATGGATGCCCGAGTCGACATCTACCGCGCTCTCGGCCTGGAACCCGGCCAGGCCCACGTGATCCGCAACGCCGGCGGGGTGATCACCGATGACGTCATCCGATCGCTGGCCATCTCCCAGCAGAAGCTGGGTACTCGGGAGATCGTGGTCATCCACCATACGAAGTGCGGCATGGAGAACATGGACGAGGCCGGTTTCGCCGACGAGCTGTCGGCCAAAACCGGCGTGCAACCTCCGTGGCCCGGGCTCGCCTTCGCCGATGTCTTCGAGGACACCCGTCAGTCGGTGGCCAGGCTGGCGGCCAGCGCCTTCATCGAGTACGACGGCGCCATCACCGGCTACGTCTACGATGTCGACACCGGCATGCTGGAGAAGGTCTGACACCGGCGCTTCGACCCACCTTCCCCGCCGGCCGTGACCAACGATCACTACTGCTGGGCGACCTGAAGCGCCACCTTCATCCGCTCGTCCCCCTCGCCGTAGCGCACGCCGGCAACGGGCGCGGCCTCGTTGTAGTCGAGTCCGACCGCGACCCGGATGTAGCGTTCATCGGCCGAGATGCCGTTGGCCACGTCGAAACCGACCCAGCCCAGGGCGTCGACATGAGCCTCGGCCCAGGCATGGCCTGCAGACTGATCGGGGCCGTCGTCGAGCAGCAGGTAGCCGCTGACGTAGCGGGCCGGGATGTCCATGGCCCGGGCCGCAGCGACGAAGATATGGGTGTGATCCTGGCAGACTCCTCGCCCCGCGGCCATGGCCTGCTCGGCCGTGGTCGTGGTCTCGGTCTCGCCTTGCTCGTAGTCGACCATGGCCCGGATGGTGAGCGACAGCTGATGCAGGCACTCCAGTGCGTCGTCATAGAGTCCGATCTGGCTGACCACACCCCTGATGACCGGTCCGGGCGCGGTCAGGTCGGTCGAGCGAAGGAAATACCAGAGCGGCAGCGGACCCCGATGGGGGCCGATGATGCCGTCGGGCCGGTGGGTCTCGATGACACCCGAGGCCTCGATCACCACTTCCTCGGCCCCCCGTTCGGTCCGAGCCAGGGTCACGTGGTTGCCCAGATAGTCGACGTAGGAGAGCTGGGGCACACAGCCGCCATAGTCGATGCTCCACTCGATCACGGTCTGGGTCGGGCCCGGTATCGGAGTCAGCCGTAAACGTTGCAAACCGTAGCGGGGGGCCCGTTCGAAGCGGTACGACGTGTGATGTTCGACCCGGAGTCTCACCGTCGGGGACCTCCGGGCAGGCGACGAGTGGAGCTAGACATGGAACCGGTAGTCCTTTTCGATCTGGGTGCCCAACGCCGAGTTCAGGGACGTGAAGTCCATGAGGAACTCGTGCAAACCGTGGTTGATGACGATGTCGACCGAGGCGGCGTCGATATCGGCTGTCAGTTTGTCGATCAGGTCGTGACACGGCATGCGCCGGCCGTAGTCGTCGGCGAGATAGCCGAGACTGGATCGGACCCGATCGACGCAGAAGGCGATGGAGCGCGGCATCCTGCGATCGAAGATCAGGAAGTCGATGATGCCCGACGGTTGGATGTCGCCCTGTTTCAGCCACAGATAGGACTGTCGGGCCGACACCGATCGAAGGATGACCTCCCATTGGACGTTGTCGAGCGGGCTACCGACATGGAACGCCGACGGCAGCAGCACGTAGTACTTGACGTCGAGGATACGGGCGGTCGAACCGGCCCGCTCGATGGAGGTACCGAGCCGGGTGAATGCGAAGGTGTCGTTGCGGAGCATGGTGCCATGGAGCGAGCCGTGGACCAGGGCGCTCTGCCGGCGGATGAGTTCGAGCACATGCTGGATGTCCCGTTCCTTGACCGGCCGCTGGAGAACCGTTCCCAACTCGATCCAGGACTGGTTCATCGCCTCCCACACCTCACGGGTCAGAGCGGTGCGGACCATCCGAGCATTGTTGCGGGCCTGCTCGATCAGGGACATGACGCTGTGGGAGTGATCGGGCTCGCGGAGCAGGAAGTTGACGACCTGGGCCGGTTCCAGCGTATTGTGGCGGTCCCGATAGGTCTCGAGTGCGCCGGCGGTGGCCAGAACCGACTGCCAGACGTCATCGCCGTCGGCCGACGGTGTCAGCGCAATGTTGAGACCGGCGTCGATGAGCCGACCGACATTGTCACTTCGCTCCAGGTACCGGAACATCCAGAAGAGGCCACCGGCCGTCTTGCCAAGCATTACCGGACCCTGCGGAGGTCGGGGGGTGCGGCGCTAGACATCGGCCAAAACCCACGTGTCCTTGGTCCCACCGCCCTGGGACGAGTTGACGACCAGCGAACCCTTCTTGAGAGCGACCCTGGTCAGACCGCCCGGTGTGACGTTCACATGGCCGGGCGACATCAGCACGAAGGGACGGAGATCCACGTGCCGGGGAGTCAAACCCCGTCGGGTGAAGATGGGAACGGTGGACAGGGCCAGAGTCGGTTGGGCGATGTAGTTCTCCGGGTTGGTCTTGAGTTTGCGGGCGAACCGCTCCAGCTCACGTTTGCTCGAGGTGGGACCGACCAGCATGCCGTAGCCCCCCGACCCGTGGACCTCCTTGACCACCAGTTCGTGGAGATGATCGAGCACATAGCCGAGGGCATCGGGCTCCGAACATCGCCAGGTGGGTACGTTGTCGAGAATCGCTTTCTCCCCTGAGTAGAACTCGATGATCTCCGGCATGTAGGAGTAGACGGCTTTGTCGTCGGCGATGCCGGTGCCGGGGGCATTGGCCAGGGTGAGCCGACCGGCCCGGTAGACGTCGAAGATGCCGGGTACGCCGAGCATGGAGTCGGGTCGGAACGACAGCGGGTCGAGAAAGTCGTCATCAACCCGGCGGTAGAGCACGTCGATGGGCTTGTAGCCCTGGGTGGTGCGCATGGCCAACCGTCCATCGACGATTCGGAGATCGTCGCCCTCCACCAACTCGGCCCCCATCTGGTCGGCCAGGAACGAATGCTCGAAGTAGGCCGAGTTGTGCAGGCCCGGGGTCAGAACGGCCACGGTCGGATGGCCCTCGCAGCCGTCGGGGGCCGACGCCTGCAGCGAGTGGCGCAGCCGGCGGGGATAGTTGCGGACCGGCTCGATCTGGATGCGGGAGAACAGCTCGGGAAACATCTTCTGCATGGTCTCCCGGTTCTCCAGCATGTACGACACCCCCGACGGTGTTCGGGCATTGTCCTCCAGCACGTGGAACTGGTCGGGCCCGGTACGAACGATGTCGACACCGACGATGTGGGTGTAGATGCCCCCGGGAGGGGTGAACCCGGCCATCTGAGGCAGGTAGGCCGAATTGCGAGCGATGACCGACACCGGAACACGACCGGCCCGAAGGATCTCGCCCCGGTTGTAGATGTCGTTGAGGAAGGCGTTGATGGCCAGCACGCGCTGTTCGATGCCCTTGACCAACCGGGTCCACTCCCGGGCCGAGATGATCCGGGGGACGATGTCGAACGGGATCAGGCGCTCGCTGGCGTCAGGGTCGCCGTAGACGTTGAAGGTGATGCCGGTCGTTCGGAATGTGGCTTCGGCCTCGGCCGCCTTGGTCCGCAGCCGCTTCGGGTCCTCACCGTCGAACCACTGGAAATAGGAGTCGTAGCACGAGCGAACCGAGGCACCTCGACCGAACATCTCGTCGAAGGTTCCCTTGCTGTCGGCGTGGCCTCCGGCCTCGGCGTCGTAGATGTTGTCTCCCGGTTCTGACACGTCAATCCCGCCCTGGTCCAGTTGGATCGGCTAACGCCGGTACGGGCTGGTGGGAGCAAGACTACCCGGGCTCCCGGACGCAGGCACAGCCGACGGTGTTAAGGAGCCGTAAACTCCGGCGTCGGCCGCAGCTTGCCCCGATGACGTGACCCGACTCGCCGGTGCCATGGGATCAGCCCGTGTTGCGCATACCGGCGGCGATGCCGTTGACGCTGAGCAACAGAGCCCGTCGAACCAGACGGTCGCCACCGTCACCGGCCCGGGACCGAGCCAGCAGGTCGATCTGAAGGACATGGAGCGGATCCATGTACACCGCCCGGGTCTGAAGGGTACGACGGAGCACCGGTAGGTTGCCGAGAAGATCCCGACCGGTCACCGCCTTCAGCTCACTCAGTGTTCTGGCATGCTCATCGGAGATCACGTCGAACAGATGACGATGCTCGATCGGTACCAGCCGATCCACATAGCGGGCGGCGATGCCGAGATCCGTCTTGGCCAGGGTCATCTCCACGTTGCCGACAAAGGTGGCGAAAAACGTCCACCGGGCGAACATCTCGGCCAGTTCATCGCCCCGTCCGGACCGACGAACCGCCTCCAGGCCGCTACCCACGCCGAACCATCCGGGCACGATCTGGCGGCTCTGGGTCCAGCCGAACACCCAGGGGATGGCTCGAAGATCGTCCAGCCTCTTGCCGGCGCCGGATCGACGGGCCGGTCGGGATCCGATGTTGAGCTCCCCCAGCTCCTCAACCGGGGTCGAGGTCTCGAAGTAGGCCGGGAGCGACGGGTCCTCGACGAACCGGCGATAAGCCTGGTAGGAAGCGGATGACAGTTCCTCCACCACCGCACTCCACCGGGAGATGACACCGGGCTCGTACCGGGGCTTGGTCTGGGCCACCGTGGCCTCCAACACTGCGGCCAGCGCCAGATCGAGGTTGCGACGGGCGATCTCGGGCTGTCCGTATTTGTCGGATATCACCTCCCCTTGCTCGGTGATCTTCACTTCGCCGTCGATCACGCCCGAAGGCTGGGACAGGATCGACTGGTTGGTGGGACCGCCACCCCGACCGACGGTGCCTCCTCGCCCGTGGAACACCCGAATGTGAAGCTGGTGGCGGGCGGCCACGGCACGGATCGAGCGCAACGCCTTGTGGATCTCCCATTGGGAGGTGGCGATACCTCCATCCTTGTTGGAGTCGGAGTAGCCGACCATGACCTCCTGAACCCCGCCTCGCAACTCGACCAGATGACGGTACTGGGGGATCGAGAGCAGCCGGTCCAAGGTGGGCTCGATCGAGCGCAGATCGGCGATGGTCTCGAACAGAGGTACGAAACCGATCCGGGCCAACCCGGCCGACAGATCGATCAGGCCGACCTCCCGAGCCAGCAGAACCGGGGCCAGGATGTCATCCACCCCCTCGGTCATCGAGACGATGTAGCTCTCGATGATACGATCGCCGAAGCCGTCGAGCTGCTCCCGCAGGGTCCTGAACAACACCAGGGCATCGGTACCGGAATCGTCGAACGTCGGGTCGGCCATGAGGCCGAAGATGGGCGGGCCCGGAGGGGCCAGCGGTCGTCGCGATGCCAACTCACCGATCAGCAGCTCGGTTCGGGCCTTCCGGTCCTCGGGGTAGTGGATGCCGACGCCGGCGAACAGCCGATGCAGCGACTCGTGGTGAACCCGGGCATGTTGACGAATGTCGAGTGTCGCCAGATGGAAGCCGAAGGTGGCCACCATGCGCTCGAGCCGAGCCAGGCGGCCCCTGGCCACCAGAGCCGCATCCTGGGCCAGCAGGGCGACCCGCAACTGCTCCAGCTCGTCGCCGAACTCGTCGGCCGAGCGGTATCGGTCGGGACCGTCGATTGCGGTCTGGTTGAGTCGGTGGGCCATGACCGCCAGCCTCAGCCGATACCACTCGCCCTCATTGATCCGACCGACCCGGGCGAACACTTCGGGGTAGCGATCCCGGTCGACCTCGACCGTCTGCTTCAGATCCGGTGGGGGCTGGCGAATGCGATCCGACATCGACAGCTCCCCCCGCAGGTCTTGCAGTTCGGCCTCCAGCAGGCGGAGCACCCGCCGACGCTGAAGTTCGAGCACGGCCACCGTGGTGGCCGGAGTGACATTGGGGTTGCCGTCGCGATCGCCACCGACCCAACTCCCGAAAACCACCGGCGCCGCCCGGGGACCAAGGGTGACACCGGCCTCCTCCAGCTCGGCCTCGAGATCGGACCACAGGTCGGGAAGACCATGCCGGGCCAACTGCTCGAGGTAGTAGAGCACGCTGCGGGCTTCAGCCACCGGCTCCGGGCGCTCGCGACGGAGTTCGTCGGTGTGCCACATGGCGTCGATCAACTCGTCGATACGACGGTCCACCCGACGGGTGTCGATCGCCGTGCAGTGGGGCGATGACCGGAACTCGATCAGGCTGCTGACCTCGGCGAGCTTGTCCAGTATCGAACGACGCGATGCCTCGGTGGGGTGGGCGGTGAAGACCGGCTGCAATCGGAGCCGATCCACGGCGTTTGTCAGATCCTTGCTGTCGAAGCCCCGTTCCAAGAGACGGCCGATGGTGTCGGACAGGCGCCCGGCCTCGGCCCGGGTCAGGTTCAGCTCCTCGATACGGTGAACCTGTTCGGTGACATTGGCCAGATGAAAATACAGCGTGAAGGCCCGGACCAGACGAATCACGTCCAGATCGTCGACCCTGGCCAGGGTGTCGGCCAGCTCGGCCCCGGCGGCATCGCCGTCCTCCTTTCGCAGTCTCCGAGCCAGGACTCGAACCCGCTCCACCAGATCCAGTAGCTCCGGGCTCTCCTGCCGAGCAACGGACCGACCCAACTGGCGACCCAGTCGGCGGATGTCATTGCGAAGCTGCTGGTCCCGCATCTCGGCCGTGGACTCAGCGCCGGCCGACTCCGGAGGAGGTGCCGAGGAGTCGGCGGTAGGCGGAACACTCATGATCGAATCTCCAATCATCGGCTTCGGATCGGACACGATCGACGTTGACCGCACATGAAAGGCCGTGAACGATGCCGGTTCTGCGCCCCATTCGGCTCGGGGCCGGGGGCCACCGAGCCCATACCTCACAGTATCGCAAGCCGGTCTGAGCCGAACCGATGATGGGGCACCGTGGCGGGGCCGGCACAGTTGATCGACCACCGGCTGTGGCCTCCCGATGAGGGGTGCGCCGGATACAGTGAACGAGCGCATCGGAGACCGGGGCACCACTCCGATGGCTTGTCATCTGACCATACACGGAAGCACTGCCATGAGCTGGACCTCCGAGTCTGAGCCACAAGTACATACCGCTGAAGAGGGCGATGCCCCGGCTGCCGACACCAACGATACCGACAACGGTTCATCCCCGCCGGTTGACGGTGCGCATGTCTCCGACGGTGATGGTCGGCCGGCCTCCGCCCATCCTCGGACCGGTGGCGATGACGACGACATCGATGACGACGGCCCTCTGGATCCATCGCTGTTCTTCGATCTGTTCGACGATCTCCGCGGCCACGAAGAGACCGAGAGCGCCGCCGCTACGGGGCCGGCCCATGCCGTCGACTCGGGTGGCGGGAACGACATCGAGGTCGATGAGTCCGCTCAGGACGGTGAGAGCACATCGGGAATCGACGACGCCACCCCGCTGGAACCGGATTCCACCCCCACCCTCGATGACCCCGGCATCGCCGAATCGCAGCCGGGGGGTGAGACCCTCGACCATGCGGGTGTCGAGAAAGCCGACGGCGAGGCAAGCGACGCCCTGTTCGGGGTCCTGGAGGAACTGCTGGAGTCCGAGCCATCGGGCGACGGTGAGAACGACAGGTCCGCCACCGACGATGACGAGGGCGAGCACGGGCCACCCATCGCCGACGACGAGGACGAGACCCCCATCGCCGACGACGAGCACGCGCCACCCATCGCCGACGACGAGGACGAGGCGCCCATCGCCGACGAGGAGGACGAGACACCCATCGCCGACGACGACGGCGAGAATGATGTCGTCATACTCGGCGGCGCCCTCCCACTGGGGACCAGAACCGACGTTGACACCGAGAGCGGGTCGGCAGGCCGTGAGTTGTTCGACGATGGACTGCTCGAGGAAATCGGATTCGACGACTCGGCTCCGGAACCGGCCGATGGCGGGATCCAGGTCAACGACATCGCGGTAACCGTCGAACCCATGGTCGAATCCGGAATTCGACAGCCGGTGATTTCACCCCCCAAGTTGTTCTCACCTGCCGCTGACGACCGTCCGTCGACCCGTCCACCGGTCGACGAGCCACGACCACCGGCCGGGACTCCGGACAGCGTGGCCGGACCCGGCCTGGGAGTGGTGCTGGCCGCCGTGTTGCTGACGTTGGTGGTGGCTCTGATTGCCGCCGTCGCCGTGCTGAGCGGCAATGGTGGATCGGGAACCGAGGCCGCCGAGGGCACACAGCCGGCACCCCCGGCCGATGGCTCCGACACCGCAGTCGATCAGGACGTGCTGCAGGCGGGGGACGACGACCCCGTCACCGGTCAAGGCGCCGGGGCCCAGGAGACGGCCTCGGCCCAGGACAGCGCCTCGGCCCAGGAAGCCGCCCCGGCCCGGGAAGCCGCCTCACCGGCCGTGGCCGCCCTTGGCCGGGAACTGGCCGATGGGCGAGTCGATCTCACATCGATTCGTTTCGTGCCGGGCACGGTGGAGCCGACCGAGGCCGGCCGGCGACTCATCGAGGAACTGGCCGAAGCGGTGCTGGTGTCGGGAGGCCAGCCGGTGTCCGTGGTGGTTCGGACCTATTCCGAGGCCGGCTCGGCCGACAACCAAGCTCTGAGTGATGTCCAGGCCGAGACGCTGGTCCAGCTGTTGGTTGCCGAAGGAGTACCTGCCGATCAGCTGGTGGCGGTCGGGCAGGGATCGGGCCCGCTCAGCCTTCAGCAGCCCGTACCCGACTTCGTCGTGGTCAACCCGGAGTTGGGTGACGCCGTGTTCAAGAGGGTCATCGCCGAGATCGGTACGTTCACCCTCGGGTCCCGACCGGACGGGACCGAGTCGGGCCAGTCCTCCAGCGAGCTCCGGCTCGAGAGTCTGGCCGTGGTCGACGGGGTGGGCCAGGCATTGGTCAACTTCGAGGACTCGTCGATCGGGTTGGCCGGCTACTCCTATTTCGAGGCCGACAACGAATCCAACCGGGCCCAGGCCGGTAAGGCCTCCGACGCCGTCGCCCGGCGCCTGGCCGAGGTTCACGGCATCGGTCCCGACCGGGTCACGGTCATCACGCCGGGTGCCGCACCCTATGTGGTCAGGCCCGAGGTCGGCAATCACATCTGGATCCGAGCCGGGGCCCGAACCATCACCGCTTTCGAGGTGGCCGGCATCGACGCCGCGGCCATCGACTTCGACCCCGGTTCGCCCGCACCGTCGGCTGCGTCCGGCGCCCTACTCGACCAGCTGGCGGCGGCCCTGGCCGCTTCGACCGACACCCTCGTCATCGATGTCCGAACCTACAGCGAGGCGACGGGCGCAGCCAACATGGAGTTGAGCCAGGCCCGGGCCGACGCCATCGCCGCCTACCTGGTGGAGAACGGAGGGATCGAGGCCGGTCGGATACGGGCCTTCGGAAGCGGCGCCAGCAGCTACTTCACCGACGATGGCGGCTCCCACGTCACCCTCACCGTCATCCCCTGATCCGCCACTTGTGCGCTCCAGCCCCTCGCATTCGAGGGCTGGGACGCTCAGATCGCCGAGAGGGTGGACACCTAGCGGCCGTGGACGTAGGACCAGCCGAAACGACCCTTGATACAGAGGTGTCCGGAGGTCACGCTGTGATCGGCCGGCGACGTGACTTTGACGATGGTCTCGTCCTGCACATGAAGCTCGAGATTGCAGCCCACGCCGCAGTAGGAACACACCGTCCGGGTGACGGTGTGATCCCCGGGCCGCCAGTTGTCGGCCTGACGAAGATCGAATTCGGTCTTGAACTGGAGCGCATTGGTGGGACATACGGCCACACAGTTGCCGCAGTAGACGCAAGCCGAGTCCGGGAGCGAGACGTCGAACTCGGTGCGGATGCGGGCGTCGAATCCCCTACCGGCCACGGCGATGGCGAAGGTGTGCTGGGCATCGTCACCGCAGGCCTCCACGCACTTGTAGCACAGCACACACTTGTCGTAGTCACGGATGTACAGCTCGTCCTGAATGCGGACCGGCTCGTCGATGACCTGGGGCGCCGGGTAACGATCGGGATCGGCCCCGTACCGCTCGGCCCACCGATTCAGATCGTCGGCCTGGGACAAGTCGACGCCGGTGGCCAGGAACTCCAACACCATCTTACGGCTGTGGCGGACCCGCTCGGTGTCGGTCTTGATGTCCATACCGCCCTCGACCCGGCGGGAGCACGACGGAATCAGGGTGCGGGAGCCGTCCTGTTCCACCACGCAGACCCGGCAGGCGTTGACCGGGGTCAGGTTCTCGGCATAGCACAACGTGGGGGTGTCGACCCCCGCCGCATCGCAGGCGTCCAACACGGTTGACCCGACCGGCACGGACACGGAACGGCCGTCGACGGTGAGTTCCACCGCCGTTTCCGAACCGGCACCGGTGCCCACACCGCCGGGGCCGGGGGCGGAGTCGGTTGTCGTCATGATTGACCTCCGGTCAGGCCCAGGCTGATTCCCGATCGCACGGCGGTCGCCGCGGTATGGCCCAGCCCGCAGATCGATGCGTCTTTCATGGCCAGGTCGATCTCCTCCAGCAGTGCCACGTGCTCGTCCGTCGGTCGGCCGTTGCAGACCACGAGCACCTCGTGCTGGCGGACGGTGCCGACCCGGCAGGGCACACACTGACCACAGGATTCGTTGCGGAAGAACTCGGCCAGGCGGGTCAGCACCGGGCCGAAGTCGACCCCGGCGTTGAAGGCCATGACCACGCCCGAGCCCAGCGACACACCGGCGTTGCGGGCCGCTTCGAACGACAACGGGAGATCGAGCATGTCGGGGCCGACGAAGCTACCGGCGGCACCGCCCAGCATGATGGCGGCCAGCTCACCGTCCACTCCCCCGGCCATGTCGATCAACCGTCCCAGGGTGGTGCCGAACTCGACCTCGTACACACCGGGCCGCTTCACATGACCACTGAGACAGAACAGCTTGGTGCCCGCCGACTTCTCGGTGCCGAGGGCGGCATAGGCCGCTCCCCCGTCGATGACGATGTCGAGCACATTGACCAGGGTCTCGGGGTTGTTGATGGCGGTGGGACAGTCGAACAGCCCGTTGGTGGTTGGAAACGGCGGCTTCTGGCGGGGTTCGCCTCGGAAGCCCTCGAGCGAGTTGAACAGGGCCGTCTCCTCACCGCAGATGTAGGCTCCGGCCCCCCGCCTCACCTCGAGATCGAAACCGAAACTGGATCGGGCGATGCGGTCACCCAGGAATCCCGCCTCCCGGGCCTGGGCGATTGCACCCTCCAGGCGGGAGGTGGCCAGCGGATACTCGCCCCTGATATAGATGTAGCCGGTGTCGGCCCCGGTGGCGAAGCCGGCAATGGTGGCGGCCTCGATCACGGCGAACGGATCGTTTTCGATCAGCACCCGATCCTTGAACGTGCCGGGCTCGGATTCGTCGGCGTTGACCACGACGTACTTCTGATCCCCGGCCGCCTCGGCCACCGACTTCCACTTGAAGCCGGTCGGGAAGGCGGCGCCGCCCCGACCCATCAAACCTGCGGTCTCGACCTCGGCCACAACCCCGGCCGGACCCCGGCGAAATGCCTCGGTCAGTGCCTTGTAGCCCCCGGCCCCGATATAGCTGTCCAACCTGGTGGGATCGGCACGGCCGACTCGGCGCAGTAGTCGCAGCGACATGGCATGGGCCGGATCGGTGGCCTGGGGCACAGCGGCCGACGGGGCCACCACCTCGTCGGCCGGTACCGAATCGGGCTTGGCCCGACCCTGGACGAACCGGGCAACCGGTCGCTCGCATTGGCCCAGGCACGGACTGCGATGCACATGCTCACCCCCGGCCTCGAGGGCGGCGATGACGGCCTCGGCATCGGCGATCTGGCAGGCGGCGTCGACGCAGACGTGAACGACATCATCGTCATGGCCGGGGTCGTCGACTCGGAACATCTCGTAGAACGTGGCTACGCCGTAGGCCTCGGCCGGTGGTACCTGTAACTGCTCGCAGGCGTAGTTCAATCCGCCGGGGCTGATCCAACCCGCCTGGTTCTGCAGGGCGTGAAGCACCGGCAACAACAGGTGCCGGCGGCGGCTGCGGCGTTCGGTGCCACCCCGGACAAGGCGCTCGGCCTCCCTGACCACGGCCGGTCCCATGGTGGCCGAGACCACCCGGTCGACTGCAGCTCGTTCGGTCTCGGTGGCGGTCGCCGGTCCGATGTGCAGATCAGCCACTCCCGGGCTCCGATGTCGTCGTGTCAGAGTCGATCGACGGTTCCGCCAGCTTCTCGACGCGGATCGAAGCCGCCTTGAATTCAGCGGTGCCTGATCGCTTGTCCCAGGCGTCGTTGGTCAACACGTTCACGTCGACCAGCTCGGGGAAATGGAAGGTGGTAAAGGTCAGACCGTCGGGCAGGTCGTCGAGCACCCGGACCGGCATCTCGACCGAACCCCGGGGTGACACCACGCGAACAGTCTCGCCGTCCTCGATGCCCAATCGGGCTGCGTCGGTGGTGGCCAGGTCGATGGTGTTGCCGTAGCGAATAGGCGAATCGATCGACCCGGACTGGACGCCGGTGTTGTAGGAATCCAGGGCCCGCCCGGTGGTGAGACGTAAAGGAAACTCGTCGGTCAGTTCCTCGGCCGGTCCCGCATGTTCGACCACGCTGAACGGGGCCGGATCCCGGCCCTCGAGGTCGTCGGCCCAAAGCCAACCGTGAAGGAACGGGCTACCGGGATGGTTCTCATCCGGGCACGGCCACTGCAGACCACCCTCGGATTCCAGACGCTCATAGGTCATGCCCCGATGCAGCGGCGACAGCGAGCGCAGCTCGTCCCACAGTTCACGGGCCGTGGGGTTGCCCCAGTCGACCCCCATACGGCGGGCCAGCTCACCGATGATCTCGATGTCGTCCCTGGCCTCACCAGGTGGGGGCACGGCGGCTCGTACCCGCTGGACCCGACGCTCGCTGGAGGTAACCGTGCCGTCGGCCTCGGCCCAGGCCACCGAGGCCGGGAAGACGACGTCGGCAAGCTCGGCCGTGCGGGTCAGGAAGATGTCCTGGACCACCAGCAGATCCAGGTCCCGCAGCAGGGCCCGGGCGTGTTCGACGTCGGCCTCGGAGTCGGCCGGGTTCTCGCCGATGCAGTAGATGGCCCGCAGGTCCTTGGTTTTCATGGCCTCGAACATCAGCGTGAGGTGCAGGCCTGGCTTGGGTGGAACCGGGAATCCCCACACCGCCTCGAACCGGGCTCGGGCATCGGGGTCGGTGATGTCCTGGAAGCCGGGCAGCTTGTCGGGCAGGGCCCCCATGTCGCCGCCACCCTGGACATTGTTCTGACCTCGCAGCGGGACCAGACCCGAACCCCACCGGCCGACGTGGCCGGTGAGCAGGGCGAGGTTGCACAGCGACACCACATTGTCAACGGCGTTGTGGTGCTCGGTGATGCCCAGGGTCCAGAGGATCTGGGCCGTCTCCGCCGTGGCATAGGCCTCGGCCAGTTCGGCGATGGCACTGCCGGGAACCCCGGTGATCTCGGCCGCCCGGTCCAAGGTGTAGGCGTCGACGACCTCGGCGAAAGCGTCGAATCCCGAGGTGGCGTGTTCGATGAAGGCCTTGTTGTGCAGGTCGTTGCTGATGATGTGGCGGGCCACCGCATTGGCCAGGGCGATGTCGGTACCGACGTTCAGGCCGAGCCAGGCGTCGGCGAACTTGGCCGACGAGGTCCGCCGAGGATCGACGCAGTACATGCGGGCCCCGTTGTCGAGACCCTTCAGCAGATGATGGAAGAAGATGGGGTGGGCCTCACGGGCATTTGAGCCCCACAGCACAATCAGATCGGCTTGCTCGATCTCGGTGTAGGACGAGGTTCCCCCACCGGCTCCGAAGACTGTCGCCAGACCGACGACGCTGGGAGCGTGTCAAGTTCGATTGCAGGAATCGATGTTGTTGGTTCCCAGAACTGCCCGGGCGAACTTCTGGGCCACATAGTTCATCTCGTTGGTCGATTTGGAGCAACTGAACATGCCGACCGCACCGGGGCCATGGTCGGACAGGGCGGCTGCCAACCCGGTGGCGGCCCGATCAAGGGCTTCGTCCCATGTTGCCGGCCGGAGTTCACCGTTGTCCCGCACCAGCGGCGTCGTGAGCCGTTCACGGGGCCGGGCGAGGTCCGACCGGGGACGGGTGGGGCTGACGCTGGCCATTTGGGGGCACCTCTTCACGTGGTCGTGTCTGTTCTCGGCCTTTGACTCAAGCCTAATCGGCTGTCCGCAGACCTGCGCAAAACCCCTCTTCGCACTCCGCCTCATTCCTTGAGGTGGCTTCAGGGTAGTGCGTGATTGGGGGGAAACACCCGCCGGGCCACGTCGGTTTTCGGTTAGGTTTGGCCCATGCGTTGGTCCAACCTGTTCATTCCGACCCTGCGAGACGCCCCCGCCGACGCCGAGGCCGCCAGCCACGCACTCCTGGTCAAGGGTGGGTTCATCCGTCAGCTCCATTCCGGTCACTACTCGCTCCTACCCCTGGGGTGGCGGGTCCACCAGAAGGTCGAGAACATCGTCCGGGAGGAGATGGACAACATCGGTGGCCAGGAGTTCCTGCTACCGACCATGCACCCGGCCGGGGTATGGAAACGGTCGGGGCGGTGGGAAACGATGGGTGAGATCATGTTCCGACTCACCGACCGCCGGCACAACGAGCTGGCCCTGGGCATCACCCACGAGGAGATATTCGCCACCGTGGCCGCCGAGCTGTCGTCCTACAAGGAGCTTCCCCAGCTCTGGTATCAGATCCAGACCAAGTTCCGGGACGAGGCCCGACCCAAGAGCGGGCTGCTGCGGGTTCGGGAGTTCGCCATGAAGGACTCCTACAGCTTCGATATCGACTGGGACGGTCTGGACAAACAGTTCGAGACCCACCGGGTGGCCTACACCCGAATCTTCGAGCGCCTCGGCCTACCGGCATTCCCGGTCGAAGCCAGCAGCGGGGCCATGGGGGGCAAGGACTCGGTCGAGTTCATGGTGCCCTGTCCGGCCGGCGAGGACGATGTGATCATCTGCCCCAACTGCGACTACGCCGCCAACGTGGAGAAGGCCACCGCCCGCCTGGAGTCGGTGGACGACGGCCCACCGGCGGACACCCCCGAGCGCTTCCCCACCCCCGGGATCCGTACCATCGCCGCCCTGGAGGAGGCCGGGGCCCCCGCCGCCAGTCAGATCAAGACCATGGTCATGGTGGCCGACGGTCGGATCACCCTGGCTCTGGTCAGGGGCGATCATCAGCTCAACACCCAGAAGTTCATCGACGCCACCGGAACCATCGAGCTCCGACCGGCGACTCCGGAGGAGACCCAAACCCATCTCGGTGCCCTGCCCGGCAGCCTGGGGGCGGTGGGCGTGATCGACCTGCCCGTCATCGCCGACGAGGCCTTGCGAGGCCGAACCAACATGACCACCGGGGCCAACGAGGACGACTGGCACTACCGGGGTGTCGACATCGGTCGTGACATCGCCGTGGGCCAATGGGCCGATCTGCGGGAGGTGTCGGCCGGTGAGGCCTGCATCAACTGCGGTGCCGCCCTGGACACCGTTCGCTGCGTTGAAGCGGGCCATATCTTCAAGCTGGGCAGCGGGTACGCCGAGACATTCGGGGTCACCGTGTCCGATGCCGATGGTGTACAACGACCGGTGGTCATGGGGAGCTACGGCATCGGCATCGGCCGCAACATGGCCACCGTTGCCGAGACCCACCATGACGAGAAGGGGCTGTGTTGGCCGGTGTCGGTGGCCCCGTACGAAGCCGTCATCACCGTGCTGAAGCTGGACGAGGCGACCATGTCGGCTGCCGAGGAGCTCTACGACGGCCTGAGGGCCGGCGGCGTGGACGTCCTACTCGATGACCGTGACGCCCGGGCCGGGGTCAAGTTCGCCGACGCCGAGCTGATCGGCATTCCGTATCGACTGACCGTGGGACCCAAGGGCTTGGCCGACGGCGAGATCGAGTTGACGGTCAGGGCCAACGGCGGGAACAAGCGGCTGTCCCTGGAGTCGGCGGTGGAGACCGTGGCCGACGCCATCGCCGCCGAACGTCGGGGTTGACCACCGGCTTGTTTACTCACCCAAAGCGGGTGACGCTCGATCCCGCTCCGAGCCGTACCCTTTCCCATAGCTTATCGCGTGCACGTTTCCAGGGAGGCACACCGTGACGACATCATCAGCCGGCTGGTATTCCGACCCTACGGGTCGGTTTCTGTACCGCTACTGGAACGGGGGACAGTGGACCGATCAGGTCAGCACCGGCGGTTCCCACAGCGGCGCTGACCCGACTCCGTTGGATCCAGCCGTCGCCACGACACCACCTGCGCCCGGTTCGGCCGCCCCCGTTACAGTGGCGCCAGCTGCCAGTCAACCGGCAGTCCAGCAGGTGACGACAGCGCCGTCGCGGTCCCCGGTGGGAGCCATCGTGGCGGGTGTCTTGGCTGTCATAGCCATCATCGCCCTTGTCGCTGTCCTCGCTAACTCGGGTGATGACTCCGACACAACGCCGACAGACCCTCCCGCTACTGAACCCACGGAAACGACTGCTCCATCCGAGGAGTGATTGGGTGATTGATCAGGACAACTTCTACAGTGAGATGCACGACGCAGAAAGGACCTCATGCGCTGGTTAGGGAGTCTTGCCGTTTTCGTGCTGACACTTGCCGTTCTCAAGTACTTCTTCGGTTGGAACATCTCAATCGCCGGCAGCGTGGTTTTGACTCTGGTCCTGTCGGGGGTGTCGATGCTGTTCAACCGCAGGGCCTGAGCGAGAACAAAAGATCCTCGGCCGGCGTGGCCGGCGGGTGAGGGCCAACGTCACGATGTTGCCACAAACCGAACGGCTTCATCGGTGGGCTCCCGGACCCTAACGCTGATCCGGCCTCTGGTTCGTCGATACGTTAGACTGGTCAATTCCATCGGCCAGCAAGGAATCCATGTCGGGCGTGCAGTCAATCGAACGAGCTTTCCTCCTGCTTCGTGCCCTTGCATCCGGCCCGGCGGGAGTGACCGAACTCGCAGAACGAGCCGACCTGCCCAAGAGCACGGTGGCCCGGCTTCTCAACGCCCTGGAACGTGAGGAGGCAGTGCAGCAGGACGAGGCCGGCGGCGTGTACCGCATCGGCCGCTCGCTCGGCGATCTGGCGGGGGCAACGGCCTGGAGCCACATTCTCATAGCCGCCGCCCGACCACACCTGTGGGAGTTGACCGAGCTTACCGGTGAAAGCTCAGGGGTGTCGAAACTGGACCGGGGATTGGTGGTCTACCTCGAACACTACGAGACCGACGAGGAGGTCCAGGTCCGGAGCTGGACCGGGGAGCGGGTGGAGCCCCATCTCGTGCCCTCCGGCCTGGTGCTGTTGTCCGGCCAGCCCGATGCCGTCGTGGACCGCTATCTCGCCGGCCCCCTGACGGCGACCACGGCGGCCAGCGTTACCGAGCCTGACATCATTCGCAAGCGATTGGACCAGTTGCGGGAGGACGGTTTCATCTGGGTCTACGCCGAGTTCGACGAGAGTATCAACTCGGTAGCGGCCCCCATCCGAGACGAGAACGACCTGGTGGTGGCGGCCATCCACATTCATGGCCCGGCCTACCGATTCCCCAGGCCGGGCACGGCAGACGAAGTCGGGGCCAAGGTCAAGGAGGCCGGTCGGCAGCTATCGAGTCAACTGGCCTGATACCGGTCACTGATGGGAGGCTCCGCCTCCCAGCCTGCGGCTGGTGGAGCCGACTTCGTCGGCAGTCATACCGAGCCGCCCGATCAAACCCCTTCGGTGCGATTTGGCGGAACCGACCCCGGTCCGTCATCCATGGGCCATCGGGTGGGGCCGGCGGCCCATCATCGGCACATCGAGGCGGCCGATGGTCACCGGATGGACCGCGACCGTTCCCGGCCCGCGACCGGGCCGTCCCGCCGACCGGCCGCCCTCGTGGCCGTCGGTCTACTGGCCGGGTTCCTGGCCGGCGCTGGGGTGGCGGCGGCCCTGGCTACGGTTCGAGGTCCGTTGAACCCGCCGTCGGACCTGGCCTTCATCGACGATGCTGCAGGCGGTGCGCCGGCCCGTCTCCGCAGTCGGCCCGCCCGTACCAGTGATCGGTCGGATCCGACGGCCCGGGACGATGAGTCGGCCGAGGCGTCCGAGCCCGAGCGGGTCCCGATTCCGCTCGGAACTCCGGATCAGCCGTTCGTTCCTCTACCCGAAGACGACATCGTTCGAGCAGTGCGAACCGAGACCAGCGTGGTGCTGCCCATCCTGGGCCGGGACGTGGAGAGCCGAACTGGTCAGCTGTTGGCTCTGACCGCATGCGAGGACGAGCTCAGACTCTCGCCCTCGGACGTCGAGCCCATCGGCCGAGCCCATGTGGTGCTCGACGCCGGTCACGG
>JAHEJM010000012.1:0-23814 GCA_024638815.1 Acidimicrobiales bacterium
GTGGCCGACCCGTACTCGGTCTACCGCGAGTTGCGGGAGACCTGCCCCATCGCCCACACCGAGCGCTACGGCGGGTCGTGGCTGCCCACCACCTACGAAGACCTGCACGCCATGGCCCACGACGTGGAGACCTTCAGCTCCCGCAAGATCCTGGTCGTGCCCCCTCCTCCATCGCCGGTCGCAGGCGACCCCAACGCCGCCATCGGAGCACCCCCGATCTCCTCCGATCCCCCTGAGCATCAATGGGCTCGCCGACTGATCCTGCCCTTCTTCGCTCCCAAGGCGGTCGAGAAGTACGGGCCGACCACCCGGAAGCTGTGCCACCGGTTGATCGACGGCTTCGTCGATCAGGGCCGGGCCGACGTGGCCACCGCCTACGCCCAGCAGATCCCGGTTCGGGTCATCGCCGGCATGCTGGGTGTCGACCCCGAGCAGGCCGACACCTTCGTCGGCTGGGTTCGGGCCATCCTGGAACAGGGTCATGCCGACCCCGACAAGCGTATGGAGGCCCGTGACCAGCTCATCGCCTTCTTTCTGGCCGAGATCGCCGACCGCCGGAGCAATCCCGGGGACGACCTGATCAGCTACCTGGTTCAGGCCCGAGTGAAGGGCCGGCCGGTGTCCGATCGCCACATCGTCGGCACCTGCAATCTCATCCTGATCGCCGGGATCGACACCACCTGGTCGGCCATCGGTTCCACCCTGTGGCACCTGGCCCAGCATCCTGAGCACCGCCACCGGCTGCGAACCGAACCCGTCCTTTGGATCACTGCTCTGGAGGAGTTCCTCCGAGCGTTCTCACCGGTGACCATGGCCCGGGAGGCGACCAAGGACATCCACTACAAGGGCTGCCCCATCAAGGCCGGGGACCGCGTGCTGATGGCCTTCCCTGCCGCCAATCGGGATCCAGCCATGTTCGAGCGGCCCGACGACGTCGTTCTCGACCGACAGCAGAACCGCCATATCGCGTTCGGTACCGGTATCCACCGGTGCGCCGGTTCGAACCTGGCCCGACTGGAGCTTCGCATTGCGGTCGAGACGTTCCTGGAACGCATCGCGGACTTCGAGCTGGTCGACCCCGAGGCGGTCACCTGGGCCGGCGGTCAGGTCCACGGACCCCGGGTGTGCGAGGTCAGCTTCTAGTGCGGCGAGACGGTACTCCTGCCGACGGCCGAGGACGGCTTGAGTTTGGCCTCCGGCCAAACGTCGCCGAAACTTGACCTGATCGTGAACGTCCAATCCGCCATGCGAAACTAGCCGCCCTGATAGTCCCGGGCCTTCAGCCGGAGGCGTTCGAACCCAGGACTTCTCACCTGGTAGTCATGGCCCTCGACCACGTCGACCGGAGGGGTGAGGCCGCCGGTGAAGACGCGGTCACCCTGCCGCAGGATCGTTTCCTCCTCGGCCAGGGCCCGGGCCAACCAGGCCACGGCCTCGGCCGGGGAACCCATGGCCTGGGCGCCGGTTCCGGTGGCCACGTGGTCGCCGGCGGTGAGGGTGACTTCGATCTCGGACGGGTCGCCCTCGATCTTGCGAAACCGGCTGTGGGCCACGGCCTGGGCCGATGAGTTATCGGCGGTGTTGTCGAGCCAGTCGAAGTGGTAGTCGGGGAACCGGGGGTTGACCACCTCGAGCCCGATGGTCCACGAGCCATCGGCGGCCAGAACATCCCCGGCCGTCGTATCGGCGCCGGGAAGGTCGGCGCCGACCACATGCACGATCTCGGGCTCCAGCTTCGGGTGCCGAAGCCGGGTCACCATCACCGCCGAGCCGTCCTCGCCGGTGAACTGTGACGCCCACAGCGTTCCCCAGTTCGGCCGGTCGATACCCAGGGCTTCCCGCATGGCGGCCGACGTCCACCCCAGCTTGTAGCCGATGAAGGTCTCGCCGGCGTTACGCCGCAGTTCGTCCCGGCGGCGGGCGATGGCCCGGGCGTCATCCCAGGTCAGCTCGGGATACCGGGCGGTGAAAAGGTCCACCGAGCCGCCTGAGGTCTCGGCGCAGTACAGCTCGGTGGCCAGTTGCGTGATCTCGACCGGTCGGAGCACGCCTCCATCCTAGTTTCACCTGGTGGTCGAAACGGTGGGCGGTGCGGCAAGGTCACGATGCGAGGAACGAATCCAGCTCGCCACCAGGGCGGGGTTGTCGCACATCGGGAAGTGATTGCCGCCCGGGACGATCTCCTGGCGGGCAGCGGGAACGCTCTCCTTTCATTGGCGCCCGAGTCCGAAGGGGTCGTTGCGTTCCAGGCGGGGCACCAGTGAGGTGCCGCCCAGGTCCTTCTCGGCGAACGCCGATCCCCGACAGTGGATTCTTCGACGACGAGGTCTCCGTGGCCGCCGATGCCTCGGCCCTCGAACGCCTGCCGGGCTTCGCCGGCCGTGACCCGGCCTGGATCCCGCCGGCGCCATAGGTCACGGCTCAGCCCAGGAGCGCTGCTTCGAACGGGAAGGTACTCAGCACCTCGGTTCCGGTTTCGGTAACCAGCAGTTGCTGTTCCAGCTTGACCCCCTCGCCTCCATCTCCGGCTCCGATGAAGCTCTCGACACATAGCGTCATGCCCGGTTCGATGACACCGTCATAACCGGCGACGTCGAAGTCGGCCCGGTGGTAGAGGTAGGGGTATTCGCCGCTCATCCCGCAGCCGTGGGCCGACAGGTAATAGCGGTTGGCGTGGTATCGCTCGGGTATGTCCCACGCCTTCTCGGCGTACTCCCGGAACGTCACGCCGGGCCCGATGATGGCCATGTTGTGGTGAACCTGCTCGTGAGCAAGACGATACAGCTCCCGCTGGGCCACCGTCGGCTCACCGGGCCCGACATGGAAGGTACGGGAGAAGTCGGAGTAGTAGCCGTGGCAGCCCACCACATCGGTGTCCAGAGCCACCAACTCATCGGCCTGGATGACCCGGTTTGCCGTCTCCTGGAACCACGGGTTGGTGCGAGGGCCGGAGTTCAACAAGCGGGTTTCGCAGTAGTCACCGTTGCCGGCGATCACGGCCTGCCACAACACCGACCAGAGCTGGTTCTCGGTCATGCGGGGCTCGATGGCGTCCCGAAGGGCGGCCACCGCCTGTTCGGTGCCGGCCAGCGAGGCCCGAATGCAGGCCACCTCACCGTCGGACTTGATGGCCCGAGCCCGCTCCACCGCAGCCTGAGCGTCGACCACCACGACCCCGGTTCGACCCAGGGCGATGGCGGCTCCGGCGTTCAGCCGCTCCAACCCCACCGTCACCGTCTGCTCCCCTACCAGCTCCCGGACCAGGGCCGCCATCTGGTCGGCCCAGTCCTGCTCCCGAGCGGCGATGTCGTCGCCGGCGGCCACGTAGCTTGCCGTCAGTGCCGGCCGGACCTCGTCGATGGTCTCCAGTCCGTCGGCCAGATGCTCGCAGCCGGTGAACTCGAACAGGATGGAACGATCGGGCGTGACCAGCAGATAGCGGGACGGCGCGTTTCTGGCGGTGAAGATCTGCATGTTGCGGGCGCCGGTGGCATAGCGGATGTTGATGGGATCGCTGAGGATTACTGCGCCGATGTCGCGAGCCGCCATCTGGGATCGAAGTCGCCCCAGCCGGTAGGCCCGCACCGCGGCCAGGTCGATACCGACGCTCTCAGGGGCCAGATCCACGAACTGCACCCACGAACCTTGGTACCGGTCCCGATGCCAGTCCAGTTCTGCCATCGCCGCAGGGTACGCCACGGCCCGAACCGCCACCAAGTCGTCAAGGCCATCAGCCCGTGGCGATGGCGTCCAGCACATCGAGGCGGCCGGCACGCCGAGCCGGCAGCAGGGCAGCCATCAGCCCGGCGAGCGTAGCCGGCCGCGAGATTCACTGGGCCGACGACACCGCCGAGGCGGCGCCTGGACTCACGATCATCGAAGGGGAGGCTTGCCGGTAGTGGGGATGACCCGCCCTGGTCCCTCACCGACCCCGAACACAGCCGGGGTTTCGATGTCAGGGGAACCCTGAGGTGGAGTACACCCCGGGGGCTCACCACGACCTAGACTGTGCCGGGTCGAACGTTCGGTTGCGCGGGCGTCTTCGGCTCTCGGACCGGGGATCGACTCCCGGCTGAACGTGAATCAGGGAGACGGAATGAGTAGTCAGACATGACCATCGACCCCAAGACGGCCCGGCTGGCCGAGGTTCCCCTATTCGCCGGCTGTGACCAGAAACACCTGGAGGAGATCAGCCATATGGCCGACGAGGCCCATCTGGAGGCCGGTCGCAACATCGTCACCCAGGGCGTCCGTCATCATCACGCCTATGTGGTGACCCACGGCAAGGGCACCTTCGTGATCGACGGTCAGGAGGTCGGGAGCTTTGGCAACGGCGAGCTGATCGGTGAGATCTCGGTGTTCGATCCGGCCCCGGCGGCCGCCACCGCCACCACCACCGGACCGACCGATGTGATGATCATCGAGCACGCCAGATTCATCGAGACCGTGCGCGACAACCCCGACCTGGCCGTGACCCTGCTCCGCAACATGGCCCGGCGGATCCATGAGCTCCGGCACATGACCGACTGAACGCCGTTCCCCGCTCGTCGGTTCACTTCACCTCGGTTGCCGCTCAGACGTAGGAGCGCTTGGCCACTTCCTCCAACATGACCTCGGTGGCTCCGCCGCCGATGGGCAGGATCCTGGCGTCCCGGTACAAGCGCTCGATGGCCGACTCCCGCATGTAACCGAGTCCGCCGTGGAACTGCACGCAGTCGTACATGATCTGGTTGACCACCTCGCAACCGAAGGCCTTGACCCCTGACATCTCCTTGACGTTGTCCACCCCCTGGTCGCCGAGCCACGCTGCGTGGTACATGGAGGCCCGAACGGCATCGAGCTTGGCCTGGTTCATGGCCATTCGTTGACGTATGGCGCCCAGATCATACAGATGACCGCCGAAGGCTTTTCGCTGCTGGGTGTACTCGTTGGTCGTGTCGATGGCAACCTGGGCCGCTCCCACCCCCATACCGACCAAGACCATTCGCTCGTTCTGGAAGTTCCTCATGGTCTCGTAGAAGCCACGGTGCGGGGTGCCCAGCACCTGGTCGTCGCGGATGAAGACGTTTTCCAGGACGAGTTCGGCGGTATCGGAGCAGCGCCAGCCATGCTTGTCCAGCTTCTTGGCCACCGAGAATCCCTCGGTGTCGGCCGGGACCAGAAACATGGTGATGCCGTAGGTGTTGTCGGGATCGGTCTTGGCCGCCACGATGGTCATGTCACCGTACACGGCGTTGGTGATGTAGGTCTTGGTGCCGTTGATCCGCCATCCGTCACCATCCTTGACGGCCGAGGTCCTGATACCGGCCACATCGGAACCGGCATCGGGCTCGGACACCCCGATCGAGAGGATGGTTTCGCCCGCGATGACCCCGGGTAGCCACTGCTCCAGTTGTTCCGGGCTGCCGGAGTTGACCAGGTGGGGACCGGCCATGTCGGTGTGAACCAGTACGGTGACATCGAATCCGGCAAAGGTGGATGCGCCGAGTGCCTCGGAGAACGCAGCCGAGGCCAGCATGCCCATGCCCAAACCGCCGTGCTCCGCCGGCACCCGAAGGGCGAGCATGCCGAGGCCGCCCATCTTTCGCAGGACCTCCCTCGGGACCTTGCCCTCCTCCTCCCATACCTCACCGTGGGGTCGGACCTCGTTGATCACGAACTCGACCGTCTGGTCGTAGATGGCCTGCAGCTCATCGGTCATGTAGGCGTTTCGATGGCGTAGTGAGCGCTGGGTTGCCGTCATGGCGTTCTCCTGTTTGTTCTGATTCGATCGGGGCGGATGGTGTTGAGAGCAATCGTGGTCAGGCGAGGTCGGGTTCGACGGTGCCGGGTCCGTCGGAGCCGGGTCCATCGGTGTCGAACGTGACCAGGACCTGATTCGATTCGACTTGGTCACCCGGCTTGACCCGGATCTCGGCCACCGTGCCCGGTCCGGCCACCGGCAGGGAGTGCAACATCTTCATGGCCTCGATCACCACCACCACATCGCCGGCATTGACCTCGTCGCCGACGGCTACCGTGACCTCGGCCACCACGGCCGGGAACGGGGCGATGACCATGCCGGCGCTGCCACCTTCTCCCCCACCGGCCGGGGCCCAATGATCGGATCGGTCGATGAGAGTGAAGGTGTGGGTGGCGCCGTTCACATTCACGGCCACGGATTTGGCGGTGACACTGGCGGCAACGTTGTTGCCGGTGACACTGGGGGCAAGGTTACCGCCGGTGACCCCCCTGGTATCAGGCACCGCCACCTCGACCACGGGACCGGTGTGGTGGGCCAGGAACAAGTGATGGTGTGGTCGGTGGGGGGTGAGGGTGAACCCGGGCAGTGACTGCCATGGTCCATGATCTCGGCCGGCTCGGGTGTCGCGGCGCCAGATGGCGGCGGCCCGATGGGCGGCCGTCTCCACGTCCCGATCGCCGTCGACCGGTATCTCGGTCTCGTCCAGGAATCGGGTCGTGATTCGGCCTTCGATCAACTCGGGTCGGTCGACCAGCCAACGATGGAACCCGGTGTTGGTGGTGAGACCACCGATCACCAGCCGGTCAAGGGCCCGGCGCAGACCGGCCAGCGCCGTTGTGCGATCCGATCCGCCGACGATGAGTTTGGCCACCATGGGGTCGTAGTGGGGGCTGATGACCGAGCCCCGAATCACGGCCGAATCCCAGCGAACCCCGTCGGGAATCTCGAGATGGCTCACCGTACCGATCTGGGGGGTGAATCCTGCGGCCGGGTCCTCGGCGTTGACCCTGGCTTCGAAGGCGTGGCCACCGATGGTGACGGCGTCCTGGTCGAGCGACAGGGGCCGGCCCACGGCCGACCGCAGTTGCAGCTCCACCAGATCGAGCCCGGTGACGTACTCGGTGACCGGGTGCTCCACCTGGAGCCGGGTGTTCATTTCCAGAAAGAAGAACTCGCCGGTGTCGTCGTCGACGATGAATTCCACCGTGCCGGCCGAGTCGTAACCGATGGAGCTACCGAGATCGCGGGCCCGGGCCCGTAGACCGGCTCTGGTCTCGTCCGGGAGGTTTGGTGCCGGTGCCTCCTCCAGCAGCTTCTGATAGCGGCGCTGGACCGAGCACTCGCGAGTGCCGAGGTCGATGAGGGAACCATGCGTGTCCCCCACGATCTGTACCTCGACGTGGCGGGGCCGGGTGATGTACCGCTCGACGATGACGTCCCCGTTACCGAAGGATCGTTCGGCCTCGGTTCGGGCCTCGTTCAGCTTGGCCATGAAGTCGGCGGGATCTTCGACGATGCGGATGCCTTTGCCGCCTCCCCCGGCGGCAGCCTTGACCAGCACCGGGTAGCCGATTCCGTCGGCGGCGGCGGCCAGGTCGGCGGGATCCTGGGAACGGTCGAAGCCGGGGATGATGGGTACCCCTGCCTCGTGGGCCAGGCGCCGGGCCGACGTCTTGAGCCCCATGGACTCGATGGCCTCTGGGTGGGGACCGACCCAGGTCAGACCGGCGTCGATCACGGCCCGGGCGAAGTCGGCGTTCTCCGACAGGAACCCATAGCCGGGATGGACGGCGGTAGCCCCTGATTCCGACGCCGCCTGAAGCAGGCGCTCGACCGAAAGATAGGACTGGGACAGATCGGCCGGCCCGAGGCGAATCGACATGGCGGCCTCTCCCACAAACGGGGCATCGGCGTCGGGATCGGCGTAGATGGCGACGGTGGCCATGCCTAATCGGTGAGCGGTCGCCAGTACTCGACGGGCGATCTCGCCCCGGTTGGCCACCAGGAGGGTCTGTTGGGTCAATCGGGCTGGCTCGGTCATCGGCTGGCCTTCGCTCCTGTCGTCACTCTGTCGATCGATTGTGGGGTCGTCGTCGATGGGTCTGTGGTCATCGCTGATCGGCTTCCGGCCTCACCGGCTACATGCGATAGACCAGGGCCGGTCCCGGCGCCGGTTCGTCCTGGCGGGCGGCCAGGGCAAGGGCCAGACCGAGCACGTCCCGGGTCTGCGCCGGATCGATCAGGCCGTCGTCCCACAGCCTCGACGTGGCGTGGTAGGGATCGGATTGGGTCTCGTACTGGTGGCGGATCTCAGCCCGTATCGCCGCGATCTGGTCCTCGGTGGTCTCGGCTCCCTTCAGGCCGCCCAGTCGAATGTCGGTCAATACGGTCTCCGCCGTATCGGCGGCCATCGTGGCGATGCGGGAGTTGGGCCAGGCGAACAGCAGGCGGGGGTTGAAGCCCCGGCCGCACATGCCGTAGTTCCCG
Source organism: Acidimicrobiales bacterium (assembly GCA_024638815.1). Taxonomy (GTDB): domain Bacteria; phylum Actinomycetota; class Acidimicrobiia; order Acidimicrobiales; family SZUA-35; genus JAHELU01. Next base: position 8,231 of record JAHEJM010000012.1, read on the forward strand.
GCCCCGTAGGAACCTCCGATCAACACGGTGTACTTGGGCACCGTGGCATTGGCCACTGCCGCCACCATCTTGGCCCCGTGTTTGGCGATACCGGCCGCCTCGGAATCGGAGCCGACCATGTAGCCGGATGTGTTCTGGAGAAACACGAGGGGGATGCGTCGCTGTTCACACAGTTCGATGAAGTGGGTGGCCTTGAGGGCCGATTCGGAGAAGATGATGCCGTTGTTGGCGATGATGCCGACCAGATGGCCCCACCATCGGGCGAACCCGCAGACGATGGAGCTGCCCCACTCCGGTTTGAACGGCCCGAACTTCGATCCATCGACCAGCCGGGCGATGATCTCGACCGCATCGAACGGTATTCGATCGTCGGCCGAAACGATGCCGAACAACTCGGCCGGATCGTGGGCCGGCGGCTCCGGCTCCATCCAGTCCAGCCACGCCTGTCGCTCGTCGATACGTCGCTGATTGGTGGTGGCACAGATCTCCCTCAGTCGCCCATAGGCCTCGGCCTCGGTCGACGCCATATAGTCGCTGACCCCCGACGTTCGGGTGTGGATCTCGGCCCCGCCCAGGTCGTCGGGTGAAATGATCTCACCGAGAGCCGCCTTGACGATGGGGGGTCCCCCGAGGAAGATGCGGCCGATCCCCTCGACCATGATGACCTCGTCGCTCAACGCCGGGACGTAGGCACCACCGGCCGTGCAGCCTCCGAGCACCACCGACAGCTGGGGCAGACCCTGGGCCGAAAGCCGGGCCTGGCGGTAGAACGACCCTCCGAAATGGTCCTTGTCGGGGAAGATCTCGTCCTGCAGCGGCAGGAAGGCACCACCGGAATCGACAAGATAGATGACGCCCAGCCCGTTCTCGGCGGCAATGTCCTGGGCTCTGACGTGCTTCTTGATGGCCATGGGAACCAGCGATCCGCCCTTCACCGTGGCATCGTTGGCGATGAACACGTAGGGCACGCCATGGACCAGACCGACGCCGGTGACAATGCCGGATCCCGGTACCTCATTGTCGTACTGCCCCCAGCCGCTGAGGGTGGAGAACTCGACGAACGGGGTGTCGGTATCGGTGACCATGTCGATCCGGTCCCGAACCATGATCTTGCCCCGTTCGAGGTGGCGCTCGATGCTGCGCTCCCGACCTGGACCGCCGTCGATGGCATAGTGCATGCGTTCGTTCAGCGTGTCCAACATGGCCAGGTAGGCGGCCACATTGTCGGCGTAGGCGGCCGAACCGGTGTCGATCTTGGAATGGATGCGTTTCAACTGTCGGTCCTCACTGTCCCCGGTGGTCGTGTCCGGCCGCGGATCGCTGATCGGCCACCCCGTACCAGAACTGGTCGGCCACCAACGCCGCGAACTCGTCGATGTTTCCCCGCCCGGCGTCGAGCCACTCGACCGAGGCGTTCATGGCACCGAACAGGGCCAGGCGAAGCATGGAGATCTCCTTTCGATCCCGACTTGGCAGCAAGGATGCCAGAAGCTCGGTCCACTGCCGTTCATAGTCGTCCCGAAGCGGCACCACGGCCCTCCGTACCGACTCCGGGGCGGTGCGGAACAAGGTGACGTGAGCGGCGGTGTAGGCCCGATTCCCGTGGAGGGCCCTCAGGTGGGCGGCGACATGATCGGTCAGGCACCTGAACGCGGTCACGGGGTCGTGGTCCGGACCGGACGGCGGCTGCCCGTCGCCGGGCCCGCCGTCGTTGTGAAGCCGGCGGGCGGCGGCCTCGAAGGCGTCGACCATGTAGATCATTCCCCGCTCGAGGATGGCGATGAGCAGGGCCTCTTTGGATTCGAAATGGTAGTAGAGCGATCCGGCCTTCATTCCCGCCCCGGAGGCCACATCCCGAAGCGAGGTCTCGGCATAGCCCGATTCCAGGAAGCGCCGAGCCGCCTCGTCGAGGATGCGCTGTCGACCGTCACCAGAGGATTCCGACGTGCGCCGACCACCCTGGCGCTTCGTTTCCACCGCTGATCGGGCCGATCCCATGGTCCGTACTCTAGCCCATTGCTTCTTGCCTAACAAACGTTAGGTAGGCACGCATGGCCCGCCGGCATCGGCGCCGGAAACCCGCCGGGCCGACACCAGGAGGCGGACAGCACAGGTTGCGCTTGCGCCATCGCATAGCTGAAGGAGGAAGCCGTGATGGTGGGTCGCAGGCACATCCGAGTCTCCCATTGGCTGTTGGTGGTCGTTCTGGCGGCGGTCACCCTGGCCTGGTCTCCGGCGGCCTCTGCCGGTTCGAAAAAGGATGCCGGGGGCGACCTCTGGGTGAGCGACTTTCTCAGTGTCCTCCGCTATGACCAGGTCACCGGCATGCCGGTTGACGGGTCCGTCGAGCCGAGAAGCGGAGGACTGTTCAATGCCCAGGGAATCGCCATCGGCCCGGACGGGAATCTCTATGTTGCCAGCTTCGAGAGCCGGCAGATTCTTCGCTACAGCGGCAGCACCGGGAGCTTTGTCGATGTCTTCGTTCCCGTCGGCAGTGGCGGTATGGGGGCTCCAGGTGACGTCACCTTCGGTGCCGACGGGAATCTCTACGTTGCCGACACCTTCTATGGCACCGATAGCGTGCTCCGCTATGACGGACGGACCGGCTCGTTCATCGACGTCTTCGCTTCAGGTGGAGGGATGCAACACCCACACCGGTTGACCTTCGGCCCTGACAGGAGCCTTTTCGTCGGCAATGCCACCACCAGCGATGTACTCCGGTACGACGGTCGAACCGGTGCCGCCAAACCGGCGCAGGGGAACACCGGAGCCGTCTTCGTGGCCGGACAGTCGGGTCCGTTCAACACGAATGTGGCGTTCGGCCCCGACGGCGACCTCTTCGTCGGGACCGGTGAGACAAGAGATGTGTCTCGATACAACGGTAGGACCGGTGCTGCCAAGGGTGTCTTCATTCCCGACGGCGCCACCGGCGACATGACGTTCGGCCCTGACGGAAACCTGTACATCAACGACTATCTCGGCAACTCCGTTCTTCGCTACGACGGCAGGAGCGGCTCGTTCATCGACACGTTCGTTGCTCCCGGTAGCGACGGGTTGCGGAGGCCAACGGGTTTGACCTTCAGCCTGACCAAGGCCGGGTGCAAGAATGGTGGCTGGGTCAACTTCGGCTTCAGGAACCAGGGTCAGTGCATCAAGACCGTGTTGCACACCGGGGACTATCGCGCCGGAGATCGTGGCGGCCACAAGCGGCGGGGCCGTGCTTCCCGGCGTTGACGCCCGACTCAGGCCCTCGATATGCGAAGCCGTGCTCGGAATCGAGTCCGGCAACCGAAGCTAGCCGGAGATGAGCGCGTCGAGTTCGATCGAGAATCCGTCGACCAGTGACTGGATGTCGGGAACCAGATCCCGGTCAACGATTGCCACCACGTCGACGGTGTCGGCCCGGGACATCACACACACCGACAATCCGCTGCCGTCGATCAGCGAGGGCAGCGCAAAACGATGCATGACCGGCGCTCCCAGGATCTCCACGTGGCCGTGGGAGCCGGGCACGCTCACCACCACCAGATTGAACGGCGGATTGAACCGTGACGACGAACTGGTGCGGGCCAACAGCCGCGACGCCATGGCCGCCACCGCCGGGGAGGCCCGGTACAGGTGGCGGATGGTGTCGACCGGATGGGCCTCGACCGTTTCCAGAATGCCGTTCATCGACTGATGGACTTCCATCAGCCGGGCAATCGGTGAGATCTGGTGGGTGGCCAACCCGACCAGGGCAGTGCCCAACGGTTGATCGACCGAATTGACCAGGATGGGGGCCAGGGCCACCACCTCATCGTCGGGCAGCTCACCCCGACGCTCCAACCACTTCCGCAATGCGCCTCCGACCACGGCCAGAACCACGTCGTTGAATCGAACCTCGTTCTGTTGGCGGACCTTTCGGATGTCGGACACCGGCAGGGTGGCCATGGCCACTCTGCGGCTCGGACCCAGTGCCCGATTGAACGACAGCCTGGGAGCCGACAACTCACCGGGATCGAGTTCCAGATCACTGGTCGGCGCCGCCCACTGGGCCGCCAGCGACGGAAGGATCTGGGGTCCGATGACCGGTACGTTCCGTACCAGCGAGACCCCGAGCCGTCCCCACCGAAGGGGCGACCGGAGTTGGGACCATGCGGCCTTGGTCAGCAATTGCTGATCGGTGGCCGGTCGGGCCGCCCGCCACTGTAGGTCGGCCGGCCGGTGCGGTGCGAGGCCGACACCGGCGTCGTCCGCCCCTGTGCCATCATCACCATCGCCGACTTCCTCCCCGGTGAGCGGCGCCACCAGGTCGAGTCCGGTCACGCCATCGACGATGATGTGATGGACCTTCACGAAGATTCCGGCCGTGCCGTCGGGACGGTCGATGAGATACAGCTCCCACAAAGGCCGGGTCCGGGTAAGCGGTCGCTCGTGGAGTCGGGCCAGCAGGGCGGCCTCCTTGGAACCGTGGCTTCCGTGACCCGACGAAGGCACCCCGATATGGCGCAAATGGTAGTTGATGTCGAACTGATCGTCGTCCTCCCACCAGGGGCGATCGAGGCGGAGTGGGACCTCCCGCAGCCGCCACCGCAGCCCGGGGAAATGGTCGAGCCGGGCTTCCACCGTGTCGGCCAGCGTGTCGAAGTTGAAGAACGGGGCATCGGTCGGGTCCACGACGGTGTAGATCGAGCTGTGACCCAGATTGGTCGCCGTCTCCGACCGCAGCAGTGCGGCCTCCCGAGCCGTCAGTTGTCGCATCTGATCTCCATCCCGCAGCCCCTGCCCATGGGTTCTACTCGTCGTCCCGAGAATGGCCGGGACGGCGGGCACTCGAGCCCCCATCGTCGGGAGGCCCATGACCAGGGTGTTCAAAGCTCGGGTAGAGCGCCCTCATGGCGGTCGGGATCCTGAACGGTTCCCAGGAATCGTCCGGCTGAGCCAGCCGATCGGCCACGACTCGCAAAACGGCCCCGTTGTGTCCGAGCCCACAGTGGGAGCCGCGAACCTCGACCGCCTCGGCGAACTCCCGAGGGGTCTGGCGGCAGGCCAGACCGGGGACCACCCCGTCGCTACGGGTCCAGATGGTGGTCGACGGCACCGGAATGCGGTCGACATCGTGCTTCCTCGGGGTCGACGAGAACCTCCAAACCGAGCCCATCAGCTCGAACAGCACACTCACGTTCGACTGGTCCCGGTCCAGCTTGATGGGAGATCCCATGCTGATGACTTGACGCACCAGCTCGGGCCGGTTGAGGGCCAGCATGCGCCCGAAGACACCACCCAGACTCCAGCCGACGATGTCGATGGGCTCCCTGTAGTCGTCGGACAGCCTGACCAGGAGCCGGTCGATCCCGGCGGCCACATGGTTGGCCGGCCCGATGTTCCGCCCGATTCCCCAGCCATGGGGACGATGACCGATGGCCCAAAGGAAGCTCCGAAGAGGCAAAGTGGACTGGTCACTACCGATGAAGCCGGGCAGGACCAGAACCGGCCGGGGCGACCCCTTGGGTGAGACCAGGGCAGCGGCAACCGCCGAAGCGGGGAACATGGCCAACTCGGGTAGGGCAAGGAGTTCTCGCCACAGCCCGGCCGGCCGATGTTCGGCGTCTGGGGCCGTGTCACGAGGTGCCTGATCGGCGGCGGTCTTCAACACGTGCGCCTACCCATGTCCGACCTCATCCTACCCGCTTCCCCGGGGATTCGACCGGACATTTGTGTGCAGGGCACCGGATGGAACCCCGCACACCGTTGTCAGTGGTTCAGCGGCCGAGGGCTCGAGGAGCCCTTCCGGCCAGGTGGAGCCCTAGTACTACAGCCGTACTAGGCCGGAACCGGTTCGGTCTTCCACGCCTCGTAGCCCCCGATGATGTCCGAGACGTCGGAGAAGCCGGCCTGGCGCAGCAGGCTGGCCGCTACCGATGACCGGTAGCCGCCGGCACAGAACACCACAGTGGGCTTGCCCGGCTCGAGCTCCTCGGTCCGCTTGGGCAGCTGGGTGACCGGGATCATGGTCGCACCCTCGATCGTGCCAAGGGAGAACTCGCCCTCGTTGCGAACGTCGACGAGCTGGAGGTCCTGGATCTCGCCGCCCCGCCGGCGGAACTCGCTGGCGGTCAGGCGGGACGCCTTTCGGACCCGATCCTGGTTCTCGACCATGACCTGAAGGGGTGACTCCAGATAGCCGACGACACGGTCGAATCCGATCCGAGCCAGACGGTTCTTGGCCTCGAGCTCGAAGCCGTCCTCGACCACGAGCACGATGTCGACATCGGAGGGAACGACCGATCCGGCGAATTCGGCGTACCGACCCTCGAGACCGACGTTGATGGAACCGACCAGGTGACCGAGGGCGAAATCCTCGGGGGTGCGACCGTCGATGACCATGGCTCCGCCTGCCACCAACTCATCGAAGGCGGCCAGATCGAGGGCCTCCGGCATCTCGGTCTCGTCCAGCAGTTCGCGCTCCTGGCGGTTGAGGATGGCGTCGTAGACAAAGTACTCGGGGGCCGGTGGCTGACCCTCGGTCACCATGTCCATGAACGTAGCCTTGTCCGGAGCCAGCAGGGCGTAGTTGGTGGCCTTCTGCTCACCCATGGTCGACGACTTCTCGGTTGACAGGTTCTTGCCGCAGGCCGAGCCGGCGCCGTGGGCCGGGAACACCCGGGTGGCGTCGGGGAGGGGCATGAGCTTGTTGTGCAGGCTGTCGTACAGTTTGTGGGCCAGCTCCTCCCGGGTGAAGCCGATCGAGGCCAGGAGGTCGGGTCGTCCGACATCGCCGATGAACAGCGTGTCGCCGGTGAGCACACCGTATGGTGCCTCGTCGTCGGGCTTCTCCCACACCACGATGCTCATCGACTCCGGGGTGTGACCCGGCGTGTGCAACATCTCCAGGGTGACCTCGCCAAGCGAATACTTCTCGCCGTCGGTGAACTTGCGGGCCGTGAACTCGGGCTCGGCCACGGCCGAGAAGCCGATTTCGGCCCCGGTGGCTTCGGCCAATTCCAGGTGGCCGGACAGGAAGTCGGCGTGGAAGTGGGTCTCGAGCACCAACTCGATGGTGAGACCTGCGGCCTCGGCGTCCCGCACGTACTCGTCGATATCCCGCCTTGGGTCGACGACGACGGCTCGACCCGTGGACTCATCACCGATGAGGTACGAGGCTTGGGAAAGACAGTCAAGGTAGTACTGGGTGAAAATCATTGGTTTGGCTCTTTCTCGAAGTGGACGGGGCGTGGTTTCGGATTGAGACCGGGGCCGGGCGGCCGCGGCCGGATCAGGTGTTCGGGTTGTAGGCCAGCATTCCGCCGGTCAGGTTGGTCACGTCGGCGAAGCCCCTGGCGCTGAGATAGTCGGCGGCCTGGCCGCTTCGGGCACCGCTTCGGCACAGCAGGACCACGGGTCGATCGGGGTCCAGCTCGCCGAGGCGGTTCGGGAGCTCACCCACGGGAATGTTGACGGCTCCGGGGATTGTCCCCAGGGTCACCTCGCCCGGCTCCCGAACATCGATCAGCTGACCGTTGTCGCCGAGGGCGCGGCGATAGTCGTTGACCAGGACTTCATTCCAGGCCTTTGTCTTGTTGAACGACAGTCCGAACGGCATCAGCCGACCTCCGATCGCTTCGATTGTCCGGTGTTCACGGTTGTGGTTGACATGTGCTCTCCTGCTCGAGAGGCTTGCCGGGTTGATGGGGATTAGACGGGTTCGGGATGGCGTTCGTCGATGCCGGCCGCGACCTGGTCGGCCGGCGCGGCCGACCGGGTTGTGATGGCACGAATGGCTTCGTAGGTCGAGGCGTGAATCCGGTTTTCGAGTCGATCCCAGATCCCACTGCGGCGCAGCACATCTCGGACCGGCCCCTTCACACCGGAGAGGTGCAGGCTCACTCCTCGTTCCTCGAGCTCGGTGAGGACCTCGCCAAACATCTCGACACCGGTGGCATCGATGTCGTTGATACCCGAGGCGTCGAGCACCAGCGCCCCTTCGCCCGCCGCCTCGGCTTCCCGAAGCAGCAGTTTCTTGATGTTGACGGCGTTGACGAACGACAGGGCGGCGTCGATTCGAATGATGTGGGCTTCAGCGTCGACCTCGGCCTCGGGGAATCGATCGATATTGCGGTAGTTGGTCGTGCCCTGAACGTGACCGAGCACCGCGGTGTGAGGGGTGGACATCCGGGCGAAGACGACGAGCATGGATGCCACCACGGCGACACCGATGCCGATCTCGATGCCAAGGACCAGGGTGGCCAGGAAGGCCGTCCCCAGCCCGACCAAGTCGGTCCTCTTGACCCTGGCAATGTGTCGCATCTCGGTGATGTCGACCAAGCCGACGACGGCGGCGATGATGATGGCGCCGAGGGCGGCGTTGGGAAGGGAACGGAACAGGGGGGTCAGGAAGGCGATGGTGACCAGCACGATACCGGCGGTGATGATGGAGGCCAGCGGGGTCCTGGCTCCGGCGTTGTCGTTCACCGCGGTACGGGAGAATCCGCCGGTGACCGGATAACCACCGAACACGCCGGCGGCGAGGTTGGCGGCACCGAGTCCGATCAGCTCGCCATTGGCTTCGACATCGTACCGGTGGCGGCGGGCATAGACTTTGGCGACGGCGATCGACTCCATGAACCCGACGATCGTGATGACCAGCGCGGTGGGAAGAAGATTGGCCACGAGTGAGCTGCCGAACTCGGGAATGGCGAACATCGGGAGGGAGTCGGGAATGTCACCCACCACCTTCACCCCCCGGGACTCGAGGTCGAACAGCTCGACGGCGATGATCGAACCGATCACGACGACCAGCGCGCCCGGCACGCGTTTGACCCAGCGTTTGAGAACGAACAAGGTGATCAGGCCGGTGGCTCCAACGATCAAGGTCGCAACGTTCACCTCGCCCAGCAGTCGGGCGACATCGATCACCGTGCCGTAGAAGTGTTCGCTTCGGGGAGGGGAGATACCGAGCAGATGCTTGACCTGGGAGAAGCCGATGATGATGGCGGCGGCGGCCGTGAACCCGACCAGCACCGAATGGGAGAGGAAGTTGACCAGGAACCCGAGCCGACCCAACCCGAGGACCAGGTGGACCAGACCGACCAGCAACGCCAGGAGGGCGGCGGCGGCCAGGTAGCCGGCGGTACCTTCCTCGACCAACGGAGCCAGCGCCGACGCGGTCAGCAGCGACACGATGGCAACCGGGCCGACGGCCAGCTGGCGGGAGGTGCCGAAAATGGCATAGACCAGCACGGGAACAGTCGAGGCGTAAAGGCCGACCTCGGGAGGAAGCCCGGCTAGCAGGGCATAGGCCATGGCCTGAGGTACGAGCATGGCCCCGACCGTCAGGCCGGCGGCCAGATCGGACCGGAGGTCGGATCGCCGATAGGCCGGCGCCCACTGAACGATCGGCAGCATTTTCGCAAACCGTACTTTCGACGCTGACGTCATATGACCGAATATACGTACATTTAGCTCGAGTGTCAACCTGAGGGCCTCAGACTGCCACCGGCCGCACGCTGCGACGCGCCGCCGGTCACGATGAGAGGCCCCGATCGGGTGCTTCTAGGCCCGGCCCTTGAGCATCATGTTCCAGTACAGGAAGGGCAGGCCGTAACGCTTCAGGTACCACATATCCCTGCGGGGCTTGGTGGTGTCGATGAGGGGAATGGATGGCGCCGGCTCACCGGTGTAGTCGAACTCGGCAAGCAGCATGGCCGACCTTGACGTGGTCAACGGGCACGAGGAATAGCCCTTGTACTGACGGCTGAGCGGTCGACCGGCCAGATGGTCGAGTACGTTGGCCACCACCACCGGCGCCTGCTTGCGAACGGCGGCTCCGGTCTTGGAGTTGGGCGTCGAACCGGCGTCGCCCAGAGCGAAGATGTTGGGGTAACGCACATGTTGATGGCTGTGCTTGCCCACCTCGACGTAGCCGGTGGCATCTCCGGCCGACAGCGGGCTCTGCTTGATCCAGTCGGGTGCCGATTGATGGGGAACCATGTGCATCACGTCATAGGGCAGGGTGAAATTCGATCCGGTCTCGTCCATGGGCCGAAACATTGCCTTACGACCGGCCACATCAACGGACTCCAGCTCGGCCTTGGTATGGAGGTTGATGCCGTAGTCGGCAATGACCTCGTCGAGGGCGTCGGCGAAGACCGGCACACCGAAGATACGGGGAGTCGGCACCACGAGGTGAACGTCGATGTCATCGAGTACGCCCTGGGACCGCCAGTAGTCGCAAGCCAGGTACGCGATCTTCTGCGGCGCTCCACCACACTTGATGGGCCCGCTGGGCATGGTGAACACTGCGGTTCCGCTGGTGGTGGAACGAATGAAGTCCCAGGTCTTGGGAGCCAGATCGAAACGGTAGTTGGACGACACGCCGTCCTTGCCGAGGGTGTCGGTGATACCGGGGATCCTGTCCCAGTCGAGTTGAATACCCGGACAGACGATCAGCACGTCGTAGCCGGCGTTTCTCCCGGTGGCGGTGTGTACGAGGTTGTTGTCGGGATCGAATCCGGTTGCCGCGTCCCGGATCCAGGTCACGCCGTCGGGCATGACCGACGACTCGGCTCGACGGCTCTCACTGGCCGGGGCGACGCCTCCACCGACGAGGGTCCACAAGGGCTGATAGTAGTGGTCCTCGGACGGCTCGATGATGGCGATCGAACCGACCTTGCCCTGGAGACGCGCGGCCACTGAGATGCCGGCGGTTCCCCCTCCGATGATCAGAACCTGGTGGTGGGATGTGGTAGCCATGAACGGGTCCTCTTGTGATTTGTCGTTGTGCTCTGTCGTTGTTGGGCGGTGGAGAAGCGGTTGGGCCCAGCTCGAATTGGGACTCGCCGAACCTTTGTCCTCTAAATGTACGGTCTTTCGGACTCATGGTCAAGGGACCAACGTCCCGGCCATTCATCCACGCCCTAGCGGGCGTCGGGGCGAAGCTCGGATCTGGTTCCCGTCGACCAGTCGGTGACGAATCGATAACGGTCGCCCCTGATAACGGTGGTACGCCACTCGATGGGCTGACCGTCGCGGCAACTTCGGCGTTCCAGGAAGAAGGCGGCATCGGATTTGGACAGCTCGAGCAGCTTGCGGTCCCCGGCACTGGGAATGATGGGTGTCAGGCGCTCCCACCCCTGATTGGGGACCGGCGCCCCGATGTTGGCCAGCTCGTCGTACAGCGCGGTATGGCTGAAGTCGACGGTCAGCAACGGTTCGGCGAACGATCGTGGCAACCACGCCCGGTCGACCGCCAGCGGTGAACCCCCGGCGCATCGCAACCGTTCCAGCAAAAGGAACTCGGCATTCTCGTCCGTTTCCAGATGGCTGGCGGCGATGGTGTCGGTGACGACCTCGAGACGCAACACCTTGCTGACCTGCTCGACTCCTGTCGACTCCACCGATTGAAAAAGGCTGTACAGCGTGCCCAGCGACTGCTCGAATTCGGACCGGTTGACAACGGTTCCCCGCCCTCGCTCCCGCTTGAGCAGGCCGGTCTTGTTCAGGTGACGCACCGCTTCACGGACCGTGTGCCGGCTGACGCCGTAGGCCTCGGTGAGCTGCAGGTCGGTGGGAAAGCCGTGCTCGAACTCGCCGGTGTCGAGCCGACGCCTCAGCTCGTGTTCCAGCTGCGCCCACAAGGGCATGGGACTTGTTCGGTCCAGCGGGGTGACGGTCATGGCTACCTCCGGCGGTCCGGTGGACGATCGAGCGGGACACTCCAGGAGAGCTCAGCCGGTAGCCCACCGGTACTTTTTGATCCGTACTACCCAAACTTACTCCAGATTTGTCCGGAGGTCCAGTCATCATGAAGTATTCCTGAAAGAAGTCGTTTCGCCCGGGTAGAGTTCCGGTATGAGCAACACCGCCACCCACCTGGCCCCGCCGAGCATCGTCGGGGCGACGAGTCGAGTCCGCTTCGCATTGGCCGGCGCCGTGCTGGCCATGGTGCTCCTCCTGTCGATCGCCGCCTGCGGCAACGGAGACGAATCGGTCGATCAGGCCGCCACCACTCCGGCCGCCACCCAAGCGTCGATCCAGGTGGTGGATCCCGACGTTGCGCTGGAGTTGATCGAGAATCCACCCGGAGCCCTCACGATCATCGACGTGCGAACACCGGAGGAATTCGAGGCCGGACATCTGGCCGACGCAGTACTGATCGACATCTACCGAGACGACTTCACCCAGCAACTCGATGCCCTCGATCGCACTACTCCGTACGTGATCTACTGCCGATCGGGCAATCGCAGCGAACAGGCACGCCAGATCATGGTCGATCTCGGGTTCAGCAACGTGACCGACATCGCCGGGGGTTACCAAGCGTGGGAGGCCGCAGGCCATCCCACCGTTCAGTAGCCCGAATCCGATCACACCCCCAAGAAGCCCGGATCCGAGTACACGATGACCCGTGGCCCAAGGACGGCCCGATGACCGAGCGTCGAATCGGCTGGACCTTCGTCGCCGTGCAGGCCGTGCTACTGGTGATCCTTGTCCTGCTTCCCGACGCCGACCATTGGCCCACGACCGGTGCTGTGGGTTTGGCCTCGGTCTTTCTCGTGGGTGCGGGCCTGACCGTCATGGTGGTCGCCGCACTGGGCCTTGGCTCGGCTCTCACCCCCACCCCGGTGCCCAGAAGCTCGGGACAACTGGCCACCCGGGGGCTCTACCGCTACTGCCGTCACCCCATTTACAGCGGGATCCTGGTCATCGTCGCCGGTTTGGTGATCGGTTCCGGCAATCTGTGGTCGGTCATCGTCGGCGCCATCACCGTGTCCTTCTTCAACGCCAAGGCGTCGTGGGAGGAGACGCGGCTGACACGGCACTTTCCCGGCTACTCGGCCTACGCCGCCACCACCCCGCGGTTCCTTCCCCGCATCCGAGCCCGAAAGGGTCCCCGGAATCCCAAGCCCGGTCACTAGTGCCGGCGGGAGGATGTCGCCCGAGGAAGGACGGCGACCGGAGGGCTCAGGCCACGACGCCCTCGGCCCGGAGCCGTTCCAGGTCGGCGCCCTCGATGCCGAGCCGGCCCAGCACGGTGTCGGTGTCGGCCCCGACCTCGGGAGCCGGCCCGTCGGGACGCACGTCGGCACCGATCACCTGAACCGGTGAGGCCACGGTCTCCAGGCCTGTCGATCCGTCCGGATCGAGGGGCGGGAAGAGGTCGTTGGCTCGAGCCTGGGGATCGTCGACCAGTTCGGGAACCGTCTGGGTCGGACCCCAGATCAGACCATGCTCGTCGAAGATCCTGCCCCACTCGTCGGCCGTCCTGGTCACCATGATGGCGTCGACCCGGTCGATCAATTCGGCCATGTTCCGGTAGCGGCTCTTGCCGGTGGCGAATCGCTGATCGGCGGCCAGCTCGGGGGCGGCGATGGCGTCGCAGAACCGGGGCCACCACGAGTGGGCCGGCATATTGACCACCAGCCACCGGTCATCGGCCGTAGGAAAGGCGTTGTTCAGAGCATTCACCTGCTGGTAGCGGTTGCGACGTCGGGGTTGATGGCGATCGATGAGCGAGATCGACACGTCAGAGGCGATGGCCCACACCGCAGTGCCCAAAAGGCTGGCTTCGACCACCTGGAATTCCCCGGTGTGTTCGGCCAGACGAAGGCCGGCCAGTATCGAGGCGAGAAAGGCCAGTCCCGTGGTGTGATCACCCATGGCCGGCGGCAGTGTGGGCGGGCTGCCGTCGAGCGGGCTGCCGGCCAGGTTGCTGATGGCGCCCCGCCCGAAGAAGGCAGTGACGTCGTAGCCGGGTCGGTCGGCCTCGTCACCCGCCGTTCCATATCCGGTGAGGGTGGCGTGGACCAGGCGAGGGTTCCTGAGCCGAAGGCTCTCGGTATCGAAGCCGAAACGCTGCTGGCGGCTGGGCAGCATGTTGCACACGAAGACCTCGGCGTGGGCCACCAGTCGTTGCACCAACTCCGCCCCCTCGACCTTGGTGATGTCGATCACCGCCGAGCGCTTGCCCCGGTTGTCGGCATGGAATGAGGCGTCGAAACCCTTGCCTTCTCCGTCGTCGATCTTGGGCGGTCGCATCATGCCCCGGTACGGGTCACCGCCCGGCGGCTCGATCTTGATGACCTCGGCTCCAAGATCGGACATCATCGCTCCGGCGCTGGGAGCGGCCACCCAGCTCGCCACCTCGACCACGGTCACCCCGTCGAGTGGACGACGCGGCGGCCGTTCGCCTCCGGTCGACGGCGTCTCGGTCAAGGATTCGTTGGACATGGACGGCTCGGTCACGGTGATGATTATGTCAGCTGGTCCGGCGGTGGACCGAAACCACCACCGCCCGGTGTGTGGATCTCGAACCGATCCCCGGGCTCGGCCGCCAGTTGGACCGAGGCCGGAAGATCCTCACTGGTGCCATCGGCTCGGATAACCCGGTTGACACCGGCCGAGCCCGGTCGGCCACCGTTCATGCCGTACGGGGGTACGCGCCGTCGTCCGGCCAGTACGTTGATCTCCACCGCCTCGGCGAAACGAACCCGTCGCACAACCCCGTCGCCGCCCCGGTGGGCGCCCACCCCCCCGCTGCCGACACGCACGTGGAAGGTCTCGAGCACGACGGGGAGGCGCCATTCCAGCACTTCGGGGTCGGTGAGCCGGGAGTTGGTCATGTGGGTGTGCACTGCGCTGCAACCGTCGGCTTGGGCCGTTGCACCCGCTCCGCCACAGATGGTCTCGTAGTACTGGTACCGCTCGTTGCCCCAGATGAAGTTGTTCATCGTCCCCTGGGCCGCCCCCATGACCCCGAGCGCACCGAACAGGGTGTCGACGATGACCTGGCTGGTCTCCACATTGCCGGCGATAACGGCCGCCGGGTAGCGGGGATTGATCATCGAGTCGGGGGGCAACACCAGCCTCAGCGGTTTCATGCAACCGGCGTTCAGGGGGATGTCATCGTCGACCATGCAGCGGAACACATAGAGCACCGCGGCATGGGCGATGGACGACGGGGCGTTGAAGTTGCCGGGATGGGTGGGACTGGTGCCGGTGAAGTCGATGACGGCCGATCGCTCGCCATGATCGACCGTGATCGCCACCGATACCTGGGAGCCGTCGTCCATGGCATAGGTGAACGACGAATCGGTCAAGGCGTCGATGACACGCCGTACCGACTCCTCGGCGTTGTCCTTCACGTAGCCCATGTAGGCGTGGACCACGTCCAGGCCGTAGTGGTCGACGACACGACGTAGCTCGGTCGTACCCTTCTCGCACGCCGCCACCTGGGCCTTGAGATCGGCGATGTTCTGGTCGGGGTTCCGGGCCGGATATCGGGCCGAGGTCAGCAGCCGGCGAATGTGGTCGGTCCGGAATCGCCCGCCCTCCACCAGCACCTCGTTGTCCAGCAACACCCCTTCCTCCTCCACCGAGGTGGAGTCGGCGGGGGCCGAACCCGGGACCCGGCCTCCGATATCGGCATGGTGTCCCCGGGAGGCGACGAAGAAAATGGGCTTGGAGCCGGTTCGGCCCCCCGGCCGAAACTCGCTAAGGTCCACCTCCGGCGGACCGGCACCAACCTCAGCCCACACCCCGGACTCGCCGCCACCGACGTTTCGGCCCCCCGGCCGAAACTCGCTAAGGTCCGCCTCCGGCGGACCGGC
>JAHEJM010000012.1:23914-55303 GCA_024638815.1 Acidimicrobiales bacterium
CCTCCGGCGGACCGGCGAAGATCGGCTTGATCACCGTGATGTCGGGCAGATGGGTTCCACCGTTGTAGGGGGCGTTCATGACGTACACGTCGCCCGGTTTCATGTCGGGATTGTGAGCGATGATCGACTTGATGGACTCGCTCATCGATCCCAGATGGACGGGCATGTGGGGGGCGTTGGCGATGAGATCACCGGCCGGGTCGAAAACGGCGCATGAGAAGTCGAGACGCTCCTTGATGTTGACCGACACGGCCGTGTTCTCCAGCACCACTCCCATCTGCTCGGCGATGTGCATGAACAGGTTGTTGAAGATCTCGAGCTGGACCGGATCCACCGTGGCGGCATCGACGTCTATGTGGTCGTCGCGGGGCACGGTCCGACGGAGAATCAGATCACGGCCGTCGGTCACCGTGGCCCGCCATTCCGGCTCCACCACCGTGGTGGCCGTCGGCTCGACGATCACGGCGGGACCGTCGACGGCGTGGCCGGGCAGCAAACGACGCCGATCGAGGAACGGTGCCTCCACTCGACGGCCCTCGGCCACGATCTCGTAGCGGCCGAGCACAGGGGCATCGCGTCGAGGCGACGCCTCGGTGTCGGTGGTGAGCCATTCGGGGCCGAGACGAGCCCCCGCTCCCACCGTCTCGGCCTGGATGGACTCCACAATCAGTTGGTTTTCCGGGGAGATGAATCCGAACCGGCTTCGGTGGTCGGCCTCGAATGCCGCCGTCATCCCCGCCACCTCTCCGACCGGCACGAGCAGAGCGGTGTCGGATCCGGCGTAGCGCATCCGCACCCGTCGGTGGGCCGTGATGTCGTCGGATTTCACCCCTTGAGCCATCACCTCGTGCCGGCCGGCCTCTACCAGTTGCTGCCACCGCCCATCGAGACCGGCCAGCACGTCGTCACCGAGCGGCTCGTCCACCGCCTCCTCATCGAGGTGACGAACGTCGGCCACGCCGATTCCCACGGCAGAGAGCACACCGGCGTAGGGATGCAGCATCACGGTCTCGACACCGAGTCGATCAGCCACCAGGCAGGCGTGCTGGCCTCCGGCCCCGCCGAAACAGACCAGCGTGTAGTCCGATGTGTCGTAGCCCCGCTGGATGGAGATCTTCTTGATGGCGTTGGCCATGTTCTCCACTGCGATGGAAAGGAAGCCTTCGGCCACCGACTCCGGTGTCTGGTCCCGACCGGTCTCGGCCACCACCCGTCGAGCCAGGGTGTCGAAACGCTCTTCGACCACTGCGTTGTCCAGGGGCTGGTCACCATCGGACCCGAACACGGCGGGAAAGAATTCGGGTCGGAGTCGACCCAGCAGGACGTTGCAGTCGGTGATGGCCAACGGACCGCCGTTTCCATAGCAGGCCGGGCCTGGATCGGCACCGGCCGAGTCGGGACCGACCCGCATTCGGGAGCCGTCGAAGTGGAGAACCGAACCACCACCGGCGGCCACGGTGTGAATGTGGATCATGGGGGCCCGGACCCGGAAACCGGCAACCTCGGACTCGCTGGTCCGTTCCAGCTCGCCCGCAAAGTGGGAGACATCGGTGGAGGTGCCGCCCATGTCGAACCCGATGAGCTTCCCGAAGCCGGCGGACCGAGCAGTGGCGACCATGCCGACCACACCTCCTGCCGGACCCGAGAGCAAGGCATCCTTGCCTCGAAACCGATGAGCCTCGGTCAGACCGCCATTGGACTGCATGAACATCAGGCGCCCGCCGCCGGTCTCCAGCGCGCTACCCACCCGATCGACGTAGCGGCCGAGAATGGGCGAGAGATAGGCGTCGACCACGGTGGTGTCACCCCGGGACACCAGCTTCATCAGCGGGCTCACCTCGTGACTGACCGAAACTTGGGAAAACCCCGCCTCCCGGGCCAGCTCGGCCAGGCGTTGCTCGTGTTTGGGATAGCGATAACCGTGCATCAGGCACACGGCTGCGGCCCGGCAGCCGGCCTCCCTGGCCCGGCGCAACCCCTTGACCACGCCCCGTTCGCCCTCCGAGGTCAGGGGCTGGATCACCTCGCCGTGAGCCCCTATGCGCTCGTCGACCTCGATGACCTGCTGATAGATCATCTCCGGCACGACGATGTCCAGATCGAAGAGCCGGGGACGGGCCTGATAACCGATGCGAAGGGCGTCACCGAAGCCCCGGGTGGTGATCAGCACCGTGGGTTCGCCCTTGTGTTCGAGTAGGGCGTTGGTCGCCACCGTGGTACCCATCTTGACCGTGTCGATCTGTCGGGCCGGAATGGACTCGTCGGCATCCAGGCCGAGCAGTTCCCGAATACCGTGGGTGGCGGCATCGCCATACCGCCGCTCATTGTCGGACAGCAGCTTGTGGGTGACCGTCCGACCGTCGGGCCGTCGGGCCACGATGTCGGTGAACGTTCCGCCCCGATCGATCCAGAACTGCCAGCCGGCCATGGCCCCACGCTACCTCGGGGTGACGACCACAGCGGGGTGGCGCTCGACGCCGGTCGCCCTCGACGAAACGGGTCGGTGACCAGCGGGCCGCCGATCACCAAATGCCGCCGACGCCGATCCGGTGGGCTAGTATCCGCCCCCGATGGCAGGAACAGACCAGAACGCAAGGTCAAGCTCCGATTCGGCCACCGACTCGACCCCGGTGTCGGTGTCGGAGGCCGTGGATCGACGCATGTCGTGCCGGGCTTTTCTCGACACCCCGGTGGCCGACGAGGTGATCGCCGAGCTGCTGGTGAAATCCAGCCGGGCCCCGTCGGGAGGCAATGTCCAGCCGTGGAAGATCTACATCGTCAACGGTGAGACCATGAACCGGTTCCGCAAGAGGGTGGCCGAGACCGACATCGAGCCCCCGGGCTACGACATCTACCCCGCCAAGCTGTGGGAACCGCATCGCACCGCCCGCTTCGAGCTTGGCGAGCAGATGTACGCCCTGCTCGGTATCGCTCGGGAGGACAAGGCCGGCCGACTGGAGCGTATGGCCGAGAACTACAACTTCTTCGGGGCACCGGCCGCCTTGTTCTGTTTCCTGGATGGACGTATGCTGCCACCCCAATGGTCGGATTGCGGCATGTTCCTCCAGACGTTCATGCTGCTGGCGGTCGAGGCCGGGTTGGCCACCTGTCCCCAGGAGATCTGGACCACGCGGTCCCGCCTGGTCGCCGACTTCGTCGGCGCCCCCGACAAGTTGATGCTGTTCTGCGGTATGGCCATCGGCCACCCCGACACCGATCACCCCGTCAATCGACTGCGCTCGGAGCGACTGCGACTCGACCAGTTCGTGACCTGGGTCGACTAGTTTCGCTTGGCGGCTTGGATGTTCACGATCAAGTCAAGTTTCGGCGACGTTTGGCCGGAGGCCAAACTCGGGGTGAGGCGCTCTGTGCCGAACACCAGGCATCGGATCGAACGGGCAAGCGGTCATGGGTGACGCCCCGACCCGACAGGTCTACGAGTCGAAGGCCGAGGACTGGATCGCCCGCCGGCGACCCGGGAACCCGGACCTGGTGGCGTGGGTCGAGGCTCATCGACAACCGGGACCGGTGGTCGACGTGGGCTGCGGTCCCGGATGGCATCTCGACCACCTGACGCCACCGCGGCTCGGCCTCGATCTGACCGGTGCCATGCTGGCCCGGGCCCGGCGCCGGTTGCCTACGGTGATGCTGATGCAAGCCGACGTGACCCGCCTTCCCCTTCCACCTCGTTCCCTGGGCGGGGCGATCGCCAGCCGGGTCCACACCCATCTGCCTCGGGTCGACAATCCTCTGGCCCTGGCCGAACTCCACCGGGCACTGAAAGCCGAGGCGCCGGTGTTCTTCCATCTGCTCGGTGACCGATGGGGCACCGAGTTTCGTGGCGGCGGGGAGTTCGCCGGGCGGCTGTTCAGCGGCTGGTCCCGGGCCGAACTCGACGATCTCCTGACCGGTGCCGGGTTCGCCGTCGACCGGATGGTGTCCACGGAGGGAGATGACGACCATCTCGTGCTGGCCCGTCGGGCCGTCACTCTGCCCGATACGGTCGGACCGAACATGGGGCTGCTGGTCTGCGGTCTCAATCCCAGCGTCTATTCGGCCGAGGTCGGAGTGGGCTTCGGTCGACCGGGGAACCGGTTCTGGCCGGCAGCCGTGGCCGCCGGGCTGGTGAGCAAACCCTTCGACCCCTACCATGCCGTCCGCCACCACGGGATCGGTATGACCGACCTGGTCAAGCGGCCGACCCGACGGGCGGCCGAGCTGTCGACCGGGGAGTACGAATTGGGTCTGGCCCGGGTGGAGCGTCTGGTCCGGTGGCTGCAACCGGCCGCGGTGTGTTTCGTCGGTTTGGCCGGCTGGCGGGCGGTCCGTGACCGCACTGCCGTGGCCGGCGTACAGGCTGACGGTCTGGGAGGACGCCCCGTTTACCTGATGCCCAGCACCAGCGGACTCAACGCCCACAGCACTCTCACCGACTTGACCGCCCATCTTGTGGCCGCCCGGGCTCTCGGCGTTCGATCGTAGCCGCAGTAGCAGCCGGCCCTTTTCGGCAACCGTCGTGCACGCCCCGGGCCCGACCGGCTCACTCCGACCGGGGCTCGACCCGATACACGCAGCGCTCGTCACCTGACAGCAGGTGCTGCTCCCGGGTCACGGTCACGGTCGATCCGAGGACCGTCCGGAACAGCTCGAGCTCGGAGCGGCACAGCCCCTGGCAGGCCCGGGCGGCGTTGCATACCGGGCAGTGATGCTCGATCATGAGTCGGCCCCGTCCGTCGTCGGCGTCGACCACCTCGGCCATGTAGCCCTCGTCGGAACGTACGCCAGCCAGCGCTTCGAGTGGGTCGGCAAGGCCGGCCAGGCGGGCCCGGTAGTCGTCGACCTGCTCCGCCGTGCGGGCGGCCACGATAGCCTCCAGACCCTCCTCCCCCACCGTCGAGCGGATCGATTCGATCAAGGAGACCGTGAGGTCGGCGTGGCGGTCGGGGAACAGGTCGATGGCCACGTCGGTCATCGACCACTCGACCGGGGGCCGACCGGCTCCCGTCGAGGCCCGGGGCGATGACCGGACCAGACCGTGGTCGGCCAGCTCGACCAGGTGCTGGCGCACCGCCTCGGGGGTAAGGCCGAAGCGGGCCGCCAGCTCCGGCCCGGTCAAGGCTCGGCGCTTCAGGGCGTCGACAATTCGGCGCTTGGATGGGGTGAGTGGTCCGCTGGGTGGCACGGAGCCGATCTTATTTCACAAGTTTGCACTTGACAAATAGATCGGGTGCTCCGACGA
This sequence comes from Acidimicrobiales bacterium, assembly GCA_024638815.1. GTDB lineage: Bacteria > Actinomycetota > Acidimicrobiia > Acidimicrobiales > SZUA-35 > JAHELU01. The sequence continues at coordinate 29,154 of JAHEJM010000012.1, forward strand.
TGAGGGCATGGAGACCCATGCTGGTTCGCTGGACGACCTCACCACCGACGGCCGGCTGCTGACCAAGGTCGGCCGCCAACCCGTGGTCGTGTTCTGGCACGAGGGCCGGGCCTGGGCCATCGACGACCGCTGTCCCCACCTTGGGCTCCCTCTCCACCGGGGGACTGTCGAGTCGGGGATGGTGACCTGCCATTGGCACCACGCCCGATTCGACCTGTCCTCGGGATGCACACTTGATCCCTGGGCCGACGACGCCTCCGGCTACGACGTCGAGATCCGCAACGGCGACGGCGGCCCCCAGGTATGGGTCAGGTCCCGACCGGATGACGACGCCAGGGGCCGGCTGTTGGCCCGGTTGGAGGACGGATTGGAGGATGGCATCACCCTGGTGATCGCCAAGTCCGTCCTCGGTCTGCTCGAACTGGGCGAACCCCCGGAGTTGATCGTGGCGGTGGCGGCCCGGTTCGCCGCCACCAACCGGGGCGGCGGATGGAGTTCGGGGCTGACGGTGTTGACGTCGATGGTCAATGTCCTGCCCTGGCTCGACGAGGCCGACCGCCCCCTTGCTTTGACCCAGGCCATGGCCTACCTGGCCGACGACGTCGGTGGTCATGCTCCGCGCTTCGCCCTCGACCCCCTGGACGGAACCGAGGTCGGGATCGGCCGACTGACCGACTGGTACCGCCGCTTCATCGACACACGTTCCGGCGATGCGGCCGAACGGACCCTGGCCACAGCCCTGGCCGGCTCCGGAACCAACGGCGACACCGCCGAGCGGGCCGAGATCGAGGCGATGCTCTTTGCCGCAGTGACCGACCATGTATTCATCGACGAGGGCCACACGATCGACTTCACCAACAAGGCCTTCGAGCTCGTCGACCTGCTCGGACCCGACTCGGCCCCGATGCTCCTGCCGACCCTGGTCCACCAGACGGCGACGGCGACCAGGCACGAGGAGCTCTCCGAGTGGCGCCACCCCTACGACCTGGCCGGCCTCATCGATCGGACCACCCTCACCGCCGGGCCGGGTTGGCCGGACGACACTCCGGTGGCCGACCTGGCCGAGGCCCTCCTCGACGACGATCCGGAGAACGTCGTCGACGCCCTGGTCAAGGCCGGGGTGGACGGTGCGTCATCCGAGCAGTTGGCCCGGGCCGTCGCCCTCGCTGCCGCCATCCGCATCGCTCGGTTCCACACCCAGAACGACCATCGAGACTGGAACGCGGTTCACCACGGGTTCACCACCGCCAATGCCGTCCACCAGGCGGTGGCCCGCAACCCGACGCCGGAGCTTCTGCGGGGGGTTGTCCATTCGGCCCTCAAGGTCTACCTCGACCGGTTCCTCAACATCCCGGCGGCACGACTCCCCGTCACCGAGACCGGTTCGCTGGAGGGCCTGGCCCGCTGCTGGGAATCGCAGGGACGGGTCGAGGAGGCCGGTCGGGAGACCTGGGGTTACCTGGCCGCCGGAGGTGACCCGGCCGGGCTAATTGCCGCCCTCGGCTCGGCCCTGCTGGCCGAGGACGCCAGCTTCCACTGGTTTCAGCTCTACGAGGCGGCCGTCCGTCAGCACCGGGCCTGGCCCACCGAGTCCAAGGAGGGAAGGTTGATCCTCGTGGCCTTCGCCCGCTTCCTGGCGGCCCACACCCCGACGCGGCGGGAGACGTCCCGGATCGTCGACATCGCCCGGCGCCTCCGACGGGGTGACGAGCTGTTCGAGGAGGCTGCCGGCACCTGAGCGGGCAGGCGACGACCAGCTCCCCCCCCCCGATGGCCTCAGGAGGTCAGGCGGCGTTGCAGCAGATCGAGACCGACCATGCCGACGGCCAGCACGTTGGCATGGAACCGTTTGAGGTCGAAGTCGGGTTGAGCCGCCAACCGGTCCCGAAGATCGAGCATGACCTGCTCGCCAACCTTGTAGCTGATGGCCTGTCCCGGCCAACCGAAGTAGCGAGTGACCTCCCAGGCTGCGCTGGCCTCGTCGAGCAGGGCTCGGGTTCGCAGCAGCTCGCAGGCCAGTTCGAAACTCCACTGTTCACCGGGGTGGAACCCGACATCGCCGGGAATGGCCAGACCGAGGTGAACACCGATGTCGATGGCAATGCGGCACGACCGCATCATCTGCATTGCCAGCAGGCCGATCCGGTATTCCGGTCGTTCCAGGAAACCAAGTTCGTCCATGAATCGTTCCACATAGAGGGCCCAGCCCTCACCCGAACCGGAATTGAAGACCATGGTGCGGTGGAACCGTGACAGCTCGTCGCGCAGGGCGAGCTGGACCCCGCCCTGCAGGTGGTGGCCGGGAAAGCCCTCGTGGTAGGAGGTGCTGACCTGGTCGAACAGGGGGAAATGATCCTGGCCCTGAACGGGGTACCAGATGCAGCCGGGGCGACTGAAGTCCTCCGACGGGGGCACGTAATGGGCGCCGAGAGAACCACCCGGGGGTTCGACAGCGATGTCGATGGTGCGGATCTGCGCAGGCACGTCGAAATGCACGTTGTCGAGCTGCTCCAGGGCGACCTGTTGCCGTTCGGTCATGAACCCGATGAACTCGGCCTCGGTCGCCACCCCGTAGCGGGGGCTGGTCTGGAGGTCGTGCATGACCTCCTCCACCGATTTGTCCCTATCGAGTTCGGCACACATGGCCCGCATCTCGGCCCACAATCGCTCGACCTCGTCCCACCCCCAGCGATAGGTCAGTTCCAGGTCCATGTCGGTGCCGAGAAAGAGCCGGGCGGCCGACGCGTACACGTCCCGTCCCACCCCGTCGGCCTCCCGGGCCCGGGGCCGGTAGGAGGTCTCGAGATACCGGTTCAGTTCGGCGAACGCCGTCTTGGCCCCGGCCAGCGCTGATTCCAGGCGAGGGCGGAAGGCCTCCTTGGCCGCGTCTTCGAGGGGAGACCCGACCAGCTTCGCCTCGAGCTGATGAAAGAGCGAGTTCGGCCCCACCGCCGCCTGGCCCTGATCCAGAACGGCGTCGACCTGGCGTCGGGCCACCGTTCGTCCCGAGTCCAGGTGGCGGTCCAGGAGTCGCCGATACCCGGCGACGGGTTCGTCAATCGTCTCCAACCGGGCGAGGATGGCCGTCCAACCCTCCTCCGATGAAGCGTCCATGGAGCCGAACACCAGGCGCAGGTTCTGGTGCGTACACTCGATGTTGTTGAGCTCGAGCACGGTCAGCTCATCGTCGATGGCCTGGACGGCGGCGTCGCATTCGTCGATCAGAACCTCTTGCGCCAGCCGGTCACGGTCGTCCAGCACGGTGGTGGCGTGGGCTTCGTCCCGGATTCGGGCCCACATCGCCCGGCGGGCCTGCACCCCGTCCGGCGACAGGTCGGGCCAGCGATCGTTGTAGTCGGTGACGCCGCTGAAGGTGGCCTCCACCGGATCGGCGGCCGCAATCTCGTTCGTGGCCCGATCGCTGAGCTCGAACATCTCGGTCATGGGCAGCACGGTAGCCGGTCCTCGGCCACACCGGATCGACTTGGCGGGCCGAGCCCGCTCGGGGATTCGGGCTGCTCCGGCGTCGTGGTCGCCGCCCGTTGGGCCCGGCCGTTCTTTCAGTCCTCGAAGTTCGAGGAGTCGCAGCCGGGAGGTGACAGGACCGGGTTGCACCGAGCGATGTCGTCGCCGGGGATGTCGACCAGGTAGCCGGTGCCGAGGTCAGGGTCGGGTTCGGGGTAGTCGGTGCTCACGAACTGGGCGCCGCTGGCCAGCGCTGCGTCACGCCGGGACGTCAACCCGAACCGGGCTTCCACGGTGTCGGCGTCGGCCCGGGTCCGGACGATGTAGCCGGCGGCCACGAGGGAGCTGATGTCGGCGCCGTTGGCGGTGGGATCGTTGAGCTTGACAAACGCCGCCTCCGGGGACCCGGGTGGTGAGCTGGTGAACATGACCCGGCCGGCCAGCGATGGATGCCCGGCCACATAGAGGTCGCGCTCATTGCCCTCGTTGTCGAGCGTGAACAGGAACCGTCCACGGGTCTCGTTGAGGGTGGGCCAACCGTCGTTCAACACGGCCTCCTCGAGGGTGGCCCGGGGACCGCGAACGACATCGGGCGTGATCAACTGATCCTCACCGAACACCGAGCGGATGTCGTCGTCAATGGCGTCGAGCTCGGCGGGCCCGAACGGCACCGGCGTGACGGGAAGCGGCACTCCGGGTGGCAGAACGTCGGGCGGGATGGGGGCCGCCTCGTCCTTGGCCTCGATCTGCACCATGACCGGCAGGTGACCGGGGTTGGCATCGGACCAGTTCTCGAGCTCCTGCAGGCAGGCGACAAGGGTCAGGCAGCTTGTCTCGAAGTCGACGTCGGGCACGTGCAGGACCTTCAGGCCCGGGCCGGCAAGCTCGGGCTTGATCGGGTCGGGGTTCGGCGGGTTGGTCGGGAACACCAGCTGGCCCAGGGGGAGGGCGAACAGGCCCGGAACTGGGTCGACGTAGACATCGAGCTCGAACTGTCGGATGCCCAGCTCCTCGAGCTGCTCACCCAGCGGCCGATGGGTGTACTCGATGGCCGCCGCCTGCTGAGGGCTCAGGGCCCCGATGAACTGGAGCAGCGGAGGTCGGGGCTCGCTGTGGTAGCTGTTGTGGGTGCCCAACACCTGCACGTAGTTCAGGCGCATGCAGTCGTCGGCCCTCCAGTCACGGAGGACCTGACCGAACGGACGGTCATCGTCAAGCCGGTCGATGGCGGGTCGGCCAAGATGGCCGACGCCGGCCCCGGCACGGAGCTGGCGCTCCCAGCCCAGACAGTTCTGGTCGGCCGCCGCCGGGGCTCCGCTGGCACCGACCGTCGCCAAGACGGCTGCGATCAAGACCCCTGCCGCCACGATGAGTCTCCGCTTCATGTTCTCCCTCGTTCTCCCTGGTTCGGACCTACCGAGATCCTCACGCCGCACTCACCTTCTCGCGACCAAATGCAGGTGCACCAAGGTGGTGGGCTGACCCAGTAGCTCGCCAGCGCCGACCCGTACTCTACAAGATGCCGGGATTGTCAGCCAGCTCACCCGGCATCCACCACGGTGCCCGGGCCCTCGGCACTTTGGTGGGTGTGCGACCCCTTCCCCGGGTCGCCAGCCCGCCAAACCGCCAGGGATGGGTTGCCAGCCCACGGAAGTGCTGGGGGAAATCACCGAAAGCAGACGGTGAAGCCCGGTAGTCTGCAACCCAATGAGCGCTGAACCCACCGACGACACCGCCGGCTCCTCCGGCGACTTCATCCGGGCCAAGATCGCCGACGACAACGCCACCGGCAAGTTCGGCGGTCGTGTCCACACCCGATTCCCGCCCGAACCGAATGGCTATCTTCACATCGGGCATGCCAAGGCGATCAACCTCAACTTCTCGCTGGCCGACGAGTTCGATGGAAGGTGCAATCTCCGTTTCGACGACACCAATCCCGAAACCGAGGATCAGGCCTACGTGGATGCCATCTGCGAGGATCTGGCCTGGCTGGGGTACAAACCCGACGGCGGGGTGTTGTTCGCCTCCGACTATTTCGAACAGCTTTATCAATGGGCAGAGGACCTGGTCAACAAGGGACTGGCCTATGTCGACGATCAGGACCCCGACACCATTTCGGCCCAAAGGGGAGGCTTCGGCCGTCCCGGCATCGAGAGCCCGTACCGGGACCGTCCCATCGACGAGAACCAACGCCTGTTCCGAGCCATGCGGGCCGGCGAATTCCCTGACGGAGCCAAGGTGCTGCGGGCCAGGATCGACATGCAGAACGAGAACATGCAGCTGCGGGATCCGATCATGTACCGGATCAAACGGGCCACCCACTACCGCACCGGCGACGACTGGCTGATCTATCCCACCTACGACTGGGCTCACGGCCAGTCCGATGCCATCGAGGGCATCACCCATTCGCTGTGCACACTCGAATTCTCCGATCACCGGTCCCTCTACGACTGGTTTCTCGAGCACCTCGATCTGCCCTATGAACGGCCGGAGCAGACCGAGTACGCCCGGCTCGGCCTCACCCACACGCCGATGTCGAAGCGGGTCTTCCTCCGCCTGGTGGAGACGGGCCGGGTCGATGGCTGGGATGATCCCCGTATGCCCACCCTCCGTGGGCTTCGTCGCCGCGGCTATCCGCCGACCGCCATCAGGGCTTTCGTGGAGCGGGTCGGTATCGCCAGGACCAATGCCACCAGCGAGATCGAGCTGTTGGAATCGTTCGTTCGCTCCGAGCTGAATCGGACGGCGCTGCGGCGCATGGCCGTGCTCCGGCCCCTGAAAGTGATCATCACCAACTGGCCCGAGGGCGAGGAGGCCACCGTCGAGGCCATCAACAACCCGGAGGATCCCGGCGACGGAACCCGGATGGTGCCATTCGGCCGTGAGCTGTGGATCGAGCAGGATGACTTCATGCTGGAGCCACCGCCCAAGTACTACCGGTTGTCACCGGGTCGGGAGGTCCGGCTGCGGGCCGGCTACTACATCACCGCCACCCACGTCGACACCGACGCCGAGGGCAACGTGACCTGTGTGTACTGCACCTACGACCCGGAGAGCGAAGGTGGTTCCACCCCGGACGGGCGTAAGGTCAAGGCCACCATGCATTGGGTGGCGGCCGATCACGCCATCACCCGAACCGTGCATCTGTACGACCGACTGTTCACCGAGCCGTTCCCGGGTGAAGGCGGAGCCGATCCACTGGCATCGCTCAACCCCGAGTCCCGGGAGACCGTGACCGACGCCAAACTGGAGCCGGCGCTGGCCCACGTGGCCCCCGGCCAGGTGGTGCAGTTCGAACGACTTGGCTATTTCGCCGCCGACCTCGACGATCCAACCGTCTTCCATCGCACGGTCGGCCTGCGGGACGAGTGGGCGAACATCCAGAAGCGCCGGGCCAGGGAATCGTCCCAGGGTGGTGGGTCCAAGGGCAAGGGATCCACGGGCAAGGGGTCCAGGAACAACAACGGTTGAGCCACGCCTCGATTCTCGAGCCGAGCGGACGGACCGTCCCGGCTCAGGAAGCGCTTGGCGCCGCGGCCCGGTAGGGACGGCAGCCATTCCGGTGGGAGCCCTGCAGAACGGGTTGGCCTGACCGCTCGATGAAAGCCGGTATGAGGCAGGCATCGATTGCACCGTCGGCCTCGACGATGACCCGAGCCACCGCAGTGGTGGCGCCGGCATCGGACAGCCGGGGCCAGACGAAGTTTCCCAGACTCCAGGCGATGGGTTTGCCCTGGTAGAACTCGAGGGGTTGGAGGCGATGGGGATGGTGGCCGAAGACGGCGTCGGCTCCGGCGTCGATCATGGCCCGGGCCCGCTCGACGTCGTCGGGGCGAGGTGTGGTATCGAGCTCGACTCCCCAGTGGATGGTGACAAAAACCAGATCGGCCACCTCATTGGCCCGCTCCACGGCGGCGACCATCGTCTCAATGGTGTCACCGTCGGCCATACCGGCCGTGGTGTCCGTGGCCAGCCAGTCGGCCCATGGCACCACTCCCCCGAAACCGAGCACCGCCACCTTCCAGCCGTTCATGTCGAACAGCGCCGGCTCGTGGGCTTGGGCCGCATCGGCACCGACGCCGACCGGAGCGACCCCGGATGCCAGCACGTTGCGCCGGGTTTCGAGCAGGCCATCCCGACCCCAGTCGGCCGAGTGATTGTTGGCCAGGTTGGCGACCTCGACACCGGCCGCAGCCATGACGTCGAGCGCGCCGATGTCGCAGTTGAAGGTGAACGCTTTCGAAACCGGGCGTCCGGCGTTGGTGGCTGCGCATTCGAGATTGACGATGCTCAGGTCGTCATCGACAAAGAGGTTGTCGAGTCCGGCAAAGGCGTACTCGTAGCCTTCCTGACCGAACACCGGGATGTAGGCCGGATCCAGGTTGGTGTCGCCGACGGCACTGACCACCAATCGCCGCCGGTCCGGCTCACGGCGAGGGGGAGGAACAGACCTGACCGAGGGCACCATGGGCCCGGAACCGGAGCCGAGCATCTCGAGAGGCACCGGCAGCGGCGACCGCACTTCCAGGACCCGAGCGGCTTGATGGTCCACGGCGTCGACCGGCGCCTCGGCCGCCGTCGGGGACGGCGCAACCGCGGCGACGGTTGTGGCCAGTATGGCCACAACGAGAGCGAACCAGGACCGGGCTCCGGTGGCGCGGGTCATCATCGCTGGTACAGATCGGCGGAACGCCGCCTGTCGGGAGCCGTCGGCCACGGAAGGAAGCGATGTCTACATCATCGACCGCCTGTAGCCGCTTGTCGATGTATGGCGCCCTGGGAGACGGCTTGCGAAAGGTCGCCGGTGTTTCCCCCGCCCGATCCCGTCTCCTACTATCAGGCCATGACTGCGGTTGATGTACCCAGATTCGTCCGGGCCGACGGACCGGACAAGGTGACGGGCAGTGGCCGGTATGCCGCCGATCTCCAGCAACCGGGCATGCTCCACGCCAAGTTCCTCTACGCCGGGCGTACCCATGCCCGCATCACCAGACTGAACACCGAGCCGGCGAGGACGATACCGGGGGTGCTGGCCGTGCTGACCGCGGCCGACGTTCCCGATGTGCGGTACAGCCCGGGAGTTGCCGATCGGCGACTGTTCGCCACCGACGTGGTCCGCTACGAAAGTGAGATCGTGGCCGCCGTGGCCGCCACCTCGGTGGAGGCGGCCGAGGCTGCGGTGGCCGCCATCGAGGTCGACTACGAACCGCTTGAGCCGGTCACCGAGCTGGAGGCGGCACTGGCCGACGGATCGCCGCTGGTCCACCCCGACCTCGACTCGTACGACATCGATGACGGGATCGTGGCCCACGGCAACACCGCCGGCTTCTCGTCCATCGAGTTGGGGGATGCACCGGCGGCCATGGCCACTGCCGCCACTGTGGTCTCCAGCTGCTACGTCGCCGACAGCTGCCATGCCGCCCCCATCGAGCCCCGGGCCATCGTTGCCCAGTGGGAGGGTGAGAAACTCACGGTCTGGAGCTCGACCCAGGTCCCGTTCGACGCCCGGGCCGGAATCTGCCAGACTCTGCAGCTGCCCACCAACCGGGTCCGCGTCATCGTGCCCCATCTCGGCGGCGGCTTCGGAGGCAAGTGCGGTTTCCACTTCGAGGCCCACATCGCCGCACTGGCTCGAGCCGCTCGCCGGCCGGTGAAGCTGGTGTTCTCCCGCCGAGAGGAGTTCATGGTCCCCGATCGTCGCCGGGAGGGCATGATCGTCGATATCACCACCGGCCTCGACGACAACGGCCATATCGTGGCCCGCACCGGATGGATCGCCATCGACAATGGGGCCTATATTGCCGACTGCGCCTTCTTCCCCCAGCTGGCGGCCATGCATGTGGCCGGGCCCTACCAGGTCCCGAACCTGCAGGTCGAGGCCCATCTGGTCTACACCAACCATCAGCCGTCGGGCTCGGTCCGGGCTCCCACCGCGCCCCAGGCGTGCTGGGCCCTCGAGTCCCACACCGATGAGCTGGCGGCCACCATCGGCATGGACCCGGTGGAGTTCCGGCGGCTCAACGGCATCGACAACGACACCGTCGGCCCGTCGGGCCAGCACTATGAACGCACCGGCCTTCAGGAGTGCATCACCGCCGCCACCGAGCTGGTCGGCTACGGCCGGGATCTGCCGGAGGACGAGGCCATCGGCGTTGCCATCGGATGGTGGCCCAGTTTCTCCATGCCGGCCGGAGCCTACGTGAAGATCGACGACGACGGTGCCGGGCAGATCATCACCGGAGCCCAGGAATGCGGGACCGGGGCGGTTATGACCCTTCGCCAGCTGGCGGCCGACGAGCTGGGCATGGACCCCGAGGACTTCCAGTTGGTGTACCAGGACACCTCGGCCGGCCCCTATGACACCGGAGCCACCGGCTCCCAGACGTTGTTCAACAACGGCCGAGCCGTGGTCGGAGCCGCTCGCCAAGTGGCCGAGCAACTCAAGGCGCTGGCGGCCGGGCAACTGGAGGCGGCACCGGCCGACATCGTGCTGGCCGACGGGGTGGGCTCCGTGGTGGGCTCACCGGGCGCGTCGGTGTCGATCGCCGAACTGGCGGCCACCGCCGCCGGTGGTGAACTGCTGTTGGGCCATGGCTCGGGGTCGCCGACCCAGGCCCCTGAAGTGGGGGCCACCTGCGTTGGCGACCAGGGTATGGCGGCGTGGGTGTCACCCCAGGTTTCGTGTCATGCCGTGCACATCCGGCTCGATCCCGACACCGGTGTGGTCCGGGTGCTGAAGGTGGGCGCGGCCCACGATTCCGGTCGGATCATCAATCCCATGGGCGCCCTGGGCCAAGTCCACGGGGGGGTCATCATGGGGGTCGGCCAAGCCCTGACCGAGATCACCGTGTACGACCACGACGGTCACCAGCTCAACCCCATGTTGTTGGAATACAAGCTGCAGACGGCGGCCGACGGCCCGGAGATCGAAGTGAAATTCATCGAATCTGCACCCGGCGACGGCCCGGGTGGGGCCAAGGGTCTGGCCGAGGCCCCCAACGTGGCCACCGCGGCCGCCATCGCCAATGGCCTGGCCAGGCTCATCGGCCATCCGGTACGGCACCTGCCGATGACGGCGGAGCGGGTCTGGACCGAGCTGACAGGCGGCATCGACTCGACGGACGCAACCAAGAGGCAGGAGGCCTGAGATGGCATTCACCATCGCCACCACCGTGGATGAGGCACTGGAGCGGCTGGCCGACGGGGCCCGACCGGTTGCCGGCGGCACCGACCTCGTGGTCGGCGCCCGCCAGGGCAAGGTCCCCCTCCCCCACGATCTGGTCGCCATCGACCGGGTCGATGAGCTGTTGACCATCGGCCAGGACGACCATGGGGCACGGATCGGGGCCGGTGTCACTCACGACCGGCTTCTGTCCAATCCTCTCATCGTCGGTGACTACACCGCATTGGCCGACGGGGCGGCCCTGATCGGATCACCCGCCACCCGCCACGTCGGCACCATCGGGGGCAACGTCATGAACGGCTCTCCGGCCATGGACACCGGCGCCCCGCTGGTGGTACTCGGGGCCCGGATCGAACTCCGCTCCGCCACCACCACCCGGCTGGTCGATCCCCTTGAACTGTGGACCGGACCAGGCACGACGTCGGCCCGAACCGACGAGCTGTGCACCGCCTGTCTGCTTCCGGCCCTTCCGGCCCGAACCGGCAGTGCCTACGTGCGCCTCGAGTTTCGAAGGGCCATGGAGATCGCCGTGGTCGGGGCGGCGGCCCTCGTCCGCTTGGACGAATCAGGCTCGGTGCTGGATCTGCATATCGCCCTCACCGCGGTTGCACCCACCATCATGGCCGTGGAAGGTACGGAGGTCCTGATGGGACGAACCGTCGACGACAACCTGACCGACCAGGTGGCGGCCCTGGCCTCCGAGCAGGCCTCGCCCATCTCCGATCTGCGGGCCGGTGACCGTTACCGGCGGCACACCGTCGGTGTGATGGCTCGGCGGGCGGTACAGGCTGCGGCCCAACGGGCGCAGGGAACCATGATCGACGTGCCCGTGAACCGGGCCATCGGAATCGGAGCGGCACGATGACACAGCCATCCCCCACCAACCTCTCCAATCGGCTCGGCTACGAACTGGAGGTCAACGGTGTGCGCTATCCGATCACGGCCGATGCCGGCCGGAGCCTGCTCTCGGTCATTCGCAACGAGGTCGGCCTGACCGGCACCAAAGAGGGCTGCGACGATTGCGAGTGCGGAGCGTGCATGGTTCTGGTCGATGGCCGACCGGTCAATTCCTGCAGCTTCCTGGCTGCGCAGTGCCAGGGCCGATCGGTGACCACGGTGGAGGGCCTGGCCGGCGATGACCGACTCCACCCTCTCCAACAGGTGCTGCTCGACGCCGGAGGCGTGCAATGCGGGTTCTGCACGCCGGGCATGCTGATCTCCACTCACGCCCTGCTCACCGTCAACCCCGATCCGAACGAAGAGGACGTCCGCATCGGCCTGTCGGGCAACCTCTGTCGCTGCACCGGCTACACGAACATCGTGGCCGCCGTGCTGCAGGCGACCGGCACCCGGGAATCGAACGCCGGCGCCGAGCCCGAGGCCTGAGTCTGGTACGAATCGGCGCGGCCGCAAGGACCAGCGGTCAGGCCCGGCCGTCAGACCCGACTCAGCCGGTGTAGCTGGGCTGGGCCGGTACGGCCGAAGCCGGCGGCGACTGCTCCAGCTGACCCTGCGACGCGGTGGTCGTGGTCGTCTCGACCGATTGTGTGGTCGTGGTGGTGGGAATGGTCACGGTCGGGGCCGTGGTCGACGAGACCGTGGTGGCCACCGTCGTCGTCGTTTCCTGAACCTGAAGCTGAGGCGAGGATGAGGTCGGGCTTGTTGTGGTGGTCGCCCCGGTGACCTCGGGGGTGGTCTCCAAGATCGTCGGCTCCGACGTCGTGGGCTCCGAGGTGATCGTCGTCTCAGGGGTTGTTGCCGTTGCCGTCGTCGACCCTGTCGTCACCGTGGTAGACGTGGTTGTGGTTGTCGTGGTCACGCTCGAGGCGAGCACGGGTACGGTGGTGCCGGCCAGTGGTTTCGAACAGTCGATCTTCACGGTGAATCCCAGGCTGGAGATCCCATCCGGACCCATCTCGACCGACATGTCGATGGACGAACCCAGGGTGACGTCCACAAGCCACGAGTTCGTGCCGTTCGTGAAGTCCTCGACGTCCTCGATCCGGGCCGCAGAACCGCCGGTGGCGATCAACAGATCGTTCTCGGGATGGATCGAACTCTGGTTGGCGGTGACCACCGAGGTGAGACAGGTTCGACCCTGCAGATCGGCACCGACGGCAACCGAGCCGACCGGCACCACGGCGCCGGCCGGAGCAAACACGACATCGTCGAAGTCGATGGTGAGGACATCATCCTGGGCTCCCGCCGTTGTCGGCACCGCCATCACCCACAGGGCAAGAACGGCTGCGGCCAGCAGGCGGCGCCGGGCTCGCGATCTCGGTCGCATCGCCCCCCACCGGTGATGCTCGGTGACGGATCGACGCAGGCCGGAAGGACGGGCGAACAGGCGGCGGTGCATGGGTACCTCGGAGAACTCGGAGTCGACGGGTGTCTTCAGCAATCGGACCACAGATTGACGCCGCCGTCGGTTGAACTGGCAACCACGTGTCAAGGTTCCGGACGATAGGTTAGCTGGTGGGTCACCGGAAGCGGTGGCATTCCGAACCAGGACGAAGGCGGAAGGCAAACCATGAACTGTCGTCATTGTCATCATCCACTGGAGCTGGTCTTTGTCGATCTCGACGAGTCACCGCCTTCCAACGCCTACCTGAGCCGTTGCGACCAGCCCGAAAGTTCGTTCCCGCTGCGGGTCCTGGTCTGCACCAACTGCTGGTTGGTTCAGACCGAGGACTTCGCCGCCGCCGATGAACTGTTCGAGCCCGACTACGCCTATTTCAGCTCGTTCTCGACCTCCTGGCTGGACCACTCCAAGCGTTATGTCGATGCCATGGTCGAACGCTTCCGGCTCGACGAGACATCGATGGTGTGCGAAGTGGCCGCCAATGACGGCTACCTGTTGCAGTACGTGGTCGAGCACGGCATCCCGTGCTACGGCGTGGAGCCGACGGCCGGCACCGCAGCCGCCGCCCGGGACAAGGGCATTGACATCGTCGAGGAGTTCTTCGGCGTCGAGCTGGGTAGACGGTTGGCCGACGAGGGCCGGCAGGCCGATCTGATGGCCGGCAACAACGTCCTGGCCCACGTTCCCGACATCAACGACTTCGTGGGCGGCTTTGCCCGGCTGCTCAAGCCATCGGGGGTGGTCACCTTCGAGTTTCCCCACCTGGCGGTACTGGTAGAGCAGGGCCTGTTCGACACCATCTACCACGAACACTACTCCTATCTCTCCCTGTCGGCGGTCGACACGGTGTTCACGGCCAACGGCCTGACCGTGTTCGACGTCGAACAGATTCCGACCCACGGCGGAAGTCTGCGGGTGTTCGCTCAACGGAGCGACAGCGACATCCGCAAGCGCCACCAGGCGGTCAGCGACCTACTGGCCACGGAGCAGGCGGCCGGGGTGACCACCGCCGAGTACTATCGGGGGTTCCAGGCTCGGGTCGACGCTATTCGCGACGGCCTGCTGGCGTTTCTCGACCGGGCCGACTCCGAGGGCGCGACGGTGGCCGCCTACGGGGCGGCGGCCAAGGGCAACACCCTGCTCAATTACTCCGGCGTCACCGCCGAGCGGTTGGACTTCGTGGTCGATGCCAATCATCACAAGCAGGGCATGTTGCTGCCCGGGAGCAGGGTTCCGATTGTCGACGAGGCGGTTCTGAAGGAACAGCGTCCCGACTACGTGCTGGTGCTGCCCTGGAATCTGATGGACGAGATCGGTACCCAGCTCCGCTACATCGCAGACTGGGGCGGCAAGCTGGTTCGGGCCGTCCCCGAACTGCAGGTGCTGTCGCTGTGAATCCCCAACCGCTGGGAGGCAACGAGATGCCCCGTTTCGGGGGTATCGCCACCTTCATGCGCCTTCCCGGTGTCACCCCGGTCGCCGAACTCGACGTTGCCGTGGTCGGCGTGCCGTTCGACATCGGCACCTCCAACCGTCCGGGAGCCCGGTTCGGGCCACGGGGTATCCGCTCGGAGTCGGTGCTGCTCCGGCCCTATAACATGGCGACCCGGGCCGCCCCGTTCGACAGCCTCCGCATCGACGACACAGGCGATGTGGCCACCAACCCCTACAGCCTCCATGACTCGGTGACCCGGATCGAGGACCACTTCCGTGCCCTGCTCGACCATGGCGTGATCACCGTGACCCTGGGCGGCGATCACACGATCGCACTTCCCATCCTTCGGGCCATGGCGGCCAAACACGGACCGGTGGGGCTGATCCACGTCGATGCCCACACCGACATCAACGACTCCATGTTCGGCGAGGCCCTGGCCCACGGCACGCCCTTCCGTCGGGCCACTGAGGAGGGACTGCTCGACCCCCGGCGGGTGGTTCAGATCGGGGTCAGGGGCACCGGCTATGAGGCCGACGACTTCGATTGGTCCCGATCGCAGGGATTCAGGGTGGTACAGGTCGAGGAGTGCTGGCACCGCTCCCTCGGCCCCCTCATGGACGAGGTGCGGAGCCAACTGGGAGCGGGACCGGTGTATCTGAGCTTCGACATCGACGGCATCGATCCCGCCTTCGCCCCCGGCACCGGCACTCCGGAAGTCGGCGGACTCACCTCGATTCAGGCTTTGGAGATCATCCGAGGAGCCCGCGGTCTCGATCTGGTTGGGGCCGATCTCGTCGAGGTGGCCCCGGTCTACGATCAGACAGGGTCGACGTCGCTGCTCGGGGCCAACCTGGTCTACGAGATGCTGTGCGTGCTCCCTGGAGTGCAGTATCGAAGTTAGCCTCCTCCGGTCCGGCGCCGACCATCCCCCGTCTCCCACCGAACCGACTCGTTGTCACAGAACTGACACGGAAGCCAACCCGGCTCGACCAGCGGACAATCTTGATCTGTGTCGACAAGCAGCTCCGATCCATCCACCGTGGGCGGTGGTGCGACGCCTATCTTCGGCTTCGAAACAGGCAGCCACCGTCTCGGTGGCCGGTACGTGGAGGCCACCGCCGAGGAGCACGGCGGCCGGCCCTTGTGGAGGCTAGGTCATGAAGGAAACTCTGACGCTTGACGAGTTGAGCGAACGCACCGGCGTCGACCTTTCCCGTTTGCAGCGAATGGTTCGAGTGGGCTCGCTCCCCGAGGCGACGAAGCTACCCGGCCCCGACGGAACGGACTGGGTGGTGCCGGTGGACACCCTTCACCAGCTGGCCGCCCGCTACGGATGGACGATCGACCACATCGACCTGACTCCCCACGACGGTCCGGTGGTCTCGGTGGTGGGCGAGCCGTCGAGTGGCTCCGTGGCAGGCCACCCAGAGGGGTCGACGAGCCAGGCCCTCGAACCGCGGCTCGACTCGGTCACCCCACTACGAGCCGGAACCGGTCGAAGCGAGCCGGGTTTCGACCGATCGACGCATCCGGTCACCATGGCCGAGGTCGTTGATCAGGAACTGCTGGGACGGCTGCTGGGCGCCCACGAGGAAAAGGCCGGCGCCGTGGCCCGGGTCAAGGAAGTCGAGCGGGCGTTCGAATCGTTGACGGCCAGCCACCGTATGCTGGCCCGGGAGCTGGCCGAGGAGCGGGACGAACGGTTCCGGCTGGCCGAGCGTTTGCGGGAGGAGCAGTACTCCCGCCGCTTGGCCGACGCCAAGGTGGCCGAACTCCGAGCCTGGATCGATCGTGAGGTTGCGGTGGGCGAGGGCGAGAAGCGGGCCCGTCAGGAAGCCATGGAACGGTGCCTGCAAGCAGAACGGGACGCGTCGGCCGCAATCGGAGCCATGGGTTGGGTGTCGCGACGGCGCTTCGACCGAAATGAGCGCCCCTCCCGCCGCTGAATCCCGGTTTGGGCTCGGACGCTAATCGTCGGAGCCCCGACCCGACTCCACAGAGATGTGGAGCGGAGGTGTAGGGGCCGTACGGGTGCCGTCGAGGGTTCGGCCCTCCACCGTCCATCGAATGGTCCGACCGTCATAGCGCCGGAACCAGGTGTCGAACTGCTGGCGTAGCCGCCAGCCCGATGATTCGACCCGCTTCCACTTGCCGTCGTCCTCGACCTCGATCCGGAACCTGTAGGCGAGGATGTCCTGAGAACCTTCGGCTCGAAGGATGATGTCACCAGGCTGAAGGGCCGGGGCGTTCGCGCTGTCGGTACTTCCGGGGGACAGTGCCGTGACCCGGACATCATCCGCCTCGGCCACTACCTCATCGGTCGTGGTGGTGGTCGGCTCGGTGGTAGTGGTCGTTGGCTCGATCGTGGTCGTGGGCTCGACCGTGGTCGTGGTGGCCTCGGTGGTGGAGGACGACGGCGCAGCCGTGGTCGGTGGGGCTGTGGTAGGCCGTGCCGTCGTTGGTGGTGGCGCTGTGGTGGTGGGGTTGGTCAAGGCCTCCACCGGTTCCACCACTTGGACGGCGAGCACACCCTCGTCCCCGGCCTCGAAGGCGTCCCCCGATGAGCGGGCGACCGGATCGGATTGGTCCGGCCCGTCGCCCACCACGGCCGACCTCAACACCCCGCCGTCGGCGACGCCATCGGCCGACGGCTCGGCACCGAGGTCGGAAGCCCGGCCGGCGACCGGCGGTTGGGCCGGCGACGCCGCATTGCTCGCCGACCGCCCGTCCTGGCCTGTCTGAGTCATGAAGGCGGCGAACATGAGGCCGGCGATGATGACGCCGACAACGATCGAGCCGGGGCGCCGGCCGACAGTCGACAGTCGATCCATCCAGCCCGGGGCGCCCTCGACCCCGATTGCGCCCGGTCTGGGTTGAAGAAACGGAAGCTCGCCGGTGTCACGCAAGCGCACCGACACCGATTGGAGGTCGGGAGGCAAGCCGGCACTGTCGTCATGCTCGAGCGTCAATGACGTCCCACCGGTAGCCGGGCCGGCGTCAACCCCACCAGGGTTCCACCCCTGCTCCTCGCTCATGCAGTCAAGGCTATACCGCATGACCATGGTTCAACAGTCATGGCTCAGCTGGTTGGCCCACCCCGGTTCCGTTGTCTCGATCCCTGAAGCGGAAGTCGGGCCGTTCGGCCCGCCACACGATCCTCAGCCGGGCCCGCCCTGGGTTGCATACGGCTGCCACCGCTGGGCCAGGCGGGCCATCTCGACCGCGGCCTCGGTGGCCTCGAAGCCGACGTTGTGACCGCCCTCGGCCTCACTTCGAGCCACGGCCTGTGCTTCGTTCTCCACGGTCAACACCCCGAAGAGCACCGGCACACCGGTGGACAGTTGGACGGTCTGGATACCGGCCGCACATTCGTCGGCCACCGATTCGTAGTGGGTCGTCTCCCCGCGAATGACGGTTCCGACACACACTATGGCGTCGACCTGGCCGGAAAGGGCCAGGAGTCGAGCGGCGAACGGGATCTCGAAGGCGCCGGGCACGTCAACCTCCACCGTTCGCGTGATCCGGAACTGTTCCACCGCTCGTTGCACGCCGTCGACCAGTCGATCCACGATCGCTTGGTTCCAGCGGGATCGAACGACACCGAGGGTGAGACCGGTGCCGGTCAGGTCTCGGGGCGCCGACGCTCGTTGATCTCCAGTGGCCACGGCACGAGGGTAGCAGCTGATACTCGACCTTCTGCCGGTTCCGGTCGGCGGGGCGGGACGGAGCGGGAGATCTCGGGGCCGGCGGGGTGTTCAGACGAACTTCGCATAGCGGCTACGACGATGCTCTCGCCGCAGCCACTCCTCGGCCGCTCTGCTTCGCCGGTTCAGCTGGACGATGGTGGCCTCGGAGACCTTGGCGATTCCGGCCCGGCGATTCAGTTCGGCGTTGACCTGAGCATGTGACCGGCCGGTGATATCGACCAATTCCCTGGTCAGCTCGTTGTTGATCCGGCGAAGCCGGTCCCGTTCGTTTCGATCGAAGACGGCTGAACCCGTCGGCGACAGACCGGCAACCGGCGGGGGCAGAGCCGAGAGATCGAGTGTGAGGTCAGGCATCTCCCCGATCACAACGTCGTCATCGATGGTCCCCATCGGGGAATCGGCCCCTGCTTCGACCCATGACGAGTCGGAGGGCGACTCGTCATCCTCCTCGTCGAGATGGGCGTAAATGTCGGTCTCCTCCGGCGCCTCCGACGCCGTGGCCGAGAGCACCGAGAACAGCGACATCTGGTCGGCGTCGCCATCCGACCTCAACTCATCCAGCTCATCGTCATCGACCCTGCTCCTCGCTCGGGAGCGGAGATTGTGGCGACGGGAATCAGCAATGGTGTATCCGAAATGGCGAAGACGGAGATCGTCGGGGATGAACATGTAGGCTCGCTGGCGGCGCCGACCCCCACTGTGGCGCACAATCCGCCCCACCGCCTGACGGAAGAACAGCTCGGTGGTGGTGGTCGTGGCGTAGACGGCCACTCGCAGTCGGGGTATGTCGACTCCCTCGGAGATCATGCGAACAGCCACGATCCACGGGTCCTCCCCTTCGGCGAAGCGGGAAATCTTGGCCGACGAGTCGGGATCGTCGCTGGTGGCGACGACGGCCCTTTGACCGAATCGTCGGCGAAGCATTCGGGCGACGCCCTTGGCGTGGTCCTGATCCATGGCGATGACCAAACCGCCGGCGTCGACGTGCTGCTCACGGATGCGGTTCAGTTGTTCGTCGGCATGACCGATGACGGCGGGAAGCCACTCCCCTTCAAGGCTGAGAGCGGCCCGAAGACGCTGATTAGCCTGGGTACGGGCCAACGGATCATCGAAACTGGCGGCCAGCACGGCGCCGTCAGGGGCCGTCCACTCCATATGGCCACCGAACCGGGGGAAGTAGACGGGGCGAACCACTTGACGGTCGGCCAGCGCCTGCCCGTAACCGTATTCGATGTCGGGAACGACCTCGTCGAGGTGGTAGGTGACGAACGGGATGGACCTCGTGTCGGACCGAAACGGCGTACCGGATAGGGCGAGGCGGCGGGAGGCACCATCGAACGCCACCCGTACCCCGTCACCCCACGATCGTTCGTCGCCGGCATGATGAACCTCGTCCAGGATCACGAATCCACCCTGGCTGAGCGGAAAGAACGGCTCGGGCGAATTGCCGACCTGTTGGTAGGTGGTGACCACACCGTGGGCGTCCGCCGGGACCAGGTCGCCGGGCCGCCAGTCGGTGACCAGATGCAGCCCGAGACGCTGGCCGGCGTCGGCCCACTGCTCCTTGAGATGGCTGGTTGGAGCGACCACGACCAGCCGGCCCGGAAGGTTCGGGAGCGTCAGCCGAGCCGCGACCAGGGCGAAGGTCGTCTTGCCCGCCCCGGGTGTGGCCACGGCGAGGAAATCCGGATCGGACGAGGCTTGGAACAAGTCCAGGGCTCGTCGTTGCCAGACTCGGAGCCGAAGCGTACGTGAAGACATCGGTTGGCCAGTCTGCCATCAGCGGACCTGGACCACACCCGTGAACTCACCACACCCGACCTCGCCGACGTTGCGCCGGGCGGCGGGTGCCCAATCGGGCAGGGACTGCCCCGCCTACGACGAGAACCAGGGCTCCCAGACCTCCTGGTTGTCGCTGATCCACTCCTCGGCAACGGAGGCAATGGACTCGCCCCCGGTCTCGGCCCGGGAGATCAACTCCGTCTGATCCTCGGTGCTGAGCCTGAAGTTTCGGAGGAAGGCATGGAGCTCGGGAGCGGTGTCGGCCAGCGTTGGCGATGCCAGCTTGAACAACCGATCGGCGGCATAGTCGCAGCTCATGGGCTCACCGTCGGCAAACCGTTCCACGCACTCCTCGGTTCGCGGCGGCAACTCCACCTTGACCAACCCGTAGTCGGCGATTTCGGCCGTCGGGCTCCACCAATAAAGGAGGATGGGCTCCCGGGCTGCCGTAGCCAGGGCCAGCTCCCGACGGGTCTCGTCCTCCGATCCGCTGTAGACGACCTCAAACGGGAGCTCGAGGGCGTCGACGAGCTCCTCGTCGAATTGCTCATAGCCCGGATCGGTGCCGAGGAATCGTCCGTCAGGCTCGGTGTCGGCCGTGGCGAACCGCCGGGCAGCGTCGGTGTCCCGGTAGCCGTCCCAGCGGGCCAGTGTCGGATCGTCCTCGATGACATAGGCCGGCACATACCAACCGATCCGACCCTCGATTCCGAGCGGTCCGAGATCATCGACCCGTCCCGCCTCGATCACCGACTGCTCCCGGTCCGACAGGCTCGACGGCCAGATCTCCAGTGCGGCGTCGAGTTCACCTCGTTCCAACTGACTCAGCATGGCCATCAGGTCTCCTTCGACCGGTTCCAAGGTGACCGGGTAACCGAGGCGCCGTTCGATAAGCACCTCGGCAATGGCGACATTGATGCGACTGCCGGTCCAGTCGGTCAGGGCGAGCCGAATCTCGCGGCGGACGTCGACCCGGTTCCGGTCGGTGTCACCGATGCCGATGTCCCCCGAGTCTTGACCCGGGTTCGTTTGATCGGAGTCGTCGGCGGTTTCCGAGCAACCCGACACCATGGCAAGACCAGCGACCACGACCGCCAACAGCAACATGGTGCGGGCTCGACTGGATGGCCCCGCTCTTTGTGACCGGCTGCAGTTCACGGGCCAAGAGTATCGGGGCCACACCCCCGCCGGGCGGAGCCGGTGTGGAGCACCGCGGGGCGGTGGCCGCTCAGTCCTCCCGGGCCGGAGCGTCGGGATCGAACGGCGACGGGAAGCACTGGTCGGGAATACTCAACCCCGAGCCCTCGCAGTAGGCCGAGGCCTCCTCCCGGGAGGCGAAACCATCGACATAGATGTTCCAATAGCCGGGCAGCAGACTGGGATAGGGGTCGCTGGGCGAGAGCTGCAACTGCTCGTGACCGGCGGCCCGAAACTCGTCGAACTGCCGTAACGCCTCACCCCAGCCCTGCTCCAGCACCGAGACCGACGAGAGGTTCGCTCGATAGCCGGCCGTAGGATCAGGAGCCAGAACGTAGACCTCCACCGGATTGGTGGTGGCCGTCTCACCCTGGTAGACGACCTCCATCACGATGGAATGCCGACCCTCGGGTAGAACCAGATCGGGGAGGTAGTCGATGGGCTCGCCCTGCTCCCGACCATCAACGATCACCATGTATTCCGAATCGACCGGTGCCCCCTCGAGGAACGTCGGGTAGGCCGTTTCGGTCTCGAGTGGACCGGAATCGGCGCCCTCCAGCGACAGAACCGGGTTGGGGTCGAGTGATGTGGGCCCCGCCGGTTCCTCGCCCATGGCGACGGCATCGGTATCGGATCCGGCGTCCGCCCCCTGGCCGGCCGACCCATCGGTAGACTCGCCGGCGCCCTCGGTCTCATCGGCGGCGATGTTCCCGTTCTCGGCCTGGCTGTCATCGCCCCGGATGACGAAGTAGTAGAGAGCGCCGAGGCCGAGAAGGACGGCCAAGGCCCCGAGGGCGAAGAGGGGACCGCGCCCGGTGCGCGATTCCACCGGCGGTGCCAGCTCCAGCTTCGGGGGTTGGGGCCGTCCACCATCGTCACCGTCCGGACCACGAGTCGACCACGAACCCGACCACGTCTCGTCGCCCGTAGCCCATGGAGTATCGTCGGCCGTACCCCATGGATCGGGGTTGGCCCCAGGCGGTGAGTCCACCGCACGCAGCCCGCCTCGGGACGGGCCGGGGCCGAATCCGGCGTCGGCAGGATGGGGAGGTCCACCACGGAGGGGCTCCCCGTCGCCGAATCGTGGATCCTCCGGCTGATCGGGGCCGTCGGGGCCGACCGGCCTCAGCGGACCCATGGCTGCCGTCGGCGGTTCGATGGACCCCGAACCGCGGTCTTGACTGGTGACATTGGTGAACACTCCGAGATCTCTCGATTGATGATCCGACCGTGGGGACTGATGACCGGTCCGATCCACGGCGGCCAAAGGGACATTGCGATGCCGACCATTGCCCGACCAGCCGGCCGGATCGGCGGGCCCGGGCCCGGCGGCGCCGGGCCGATCACCCTCGTCTCGGTCCTGTGACGGCAGATCGAGGAGCGACGGGTCGACATCGTCGCCATACAACTCAGCCGGGCCGTCGACGCCGGCCGGGGTGAACGACCCGTCTCCGGTCGTCGAAAACGTCGGCTCGGCACCGGTTCCACCGATTCGCCGGATCTTGCCCGACCGGATGTCGTTGCGCAGGTCTTCGGGGGACGCGTGGCGAAGATCGGGCGGCCCGGCGGCAGTTCCATCGGTCGGACCAAGAACAGACGGGTCTCGACCGTCTTCCTTGTCGTTTCGTCCACGCCACATCTATCTGCACTCCAACCAGTACTGCCCGGCGGACACCATAACAGACCGTGCCGGGCAAGCGTCGGTCTCGACCGACCCGCTTCGGGCATCATCGTGTCCTGTTCTCAGATGCATCAGCCAGGCCGCCTTTCACCATCCGCAGCCACGCGCTCACACCATGGTAACCACAGGTTGGGC
Source organism: Acidimicrobiales bacterium (assembly GCA_024638815.1). GTDB lineage: Bacteria > Actinomycetota > Acidimicrobiia > Acidimicrobiales > SZUA-35 > JAHELU01. The sequence goes on from JAHEJM010000012.1 coordinate 52,101, forward strand.
CACTGCATCCAGCGGGACCGCCTCATACCGATCGGAGGCGACGGAGCCGTGTCGGACGAACCAACTCTTGGCCGGCACGTCTTCCGGCCTCCATGGGTCGTTGGACCCGGAATCCGGCGGGGAGTTCGACCTGACGGGCGGGGGTGTTCTAGCGTGCGGGTGTGAACTCGACCGAATGCCACGGTGGGTCGATAACCGACGACGGCCCGGGCCCGATGGAACACCGCCCCGATCCCGCCTTCCGCACCGCATTGAGCTATATCGATCTGTCCCGCCGTTACTACGCAGCCCATGGCTACGACGTTCCCTACCGATGGGCCACCAACTTCGACGCCCCGTTCACCGCTCCGACAACACCGCCGACCAAGGCCAACGTCGCCCTGGTCACGACTTCGTTTCCCGTCGTCGACGGGGAGCGATCTCCCAAATCGGTCTACGCCGCACCATCCCGGCCGCCACCGGTCGAGATGTTCACCGCCGATCTTTCGTGGCACAAGGGTGCCACCCACACCGACGATGTCGAATCATACCTTCCCCTTCAGGCCCTGTCCGAGGCCGCCGACGAGGGCAGGATCGGGAAGGCCAACCGTCGTTTCTTCGGTGTCCCCACCCGCTACAGCCAGCGCCTCACCATGGCCGACGCCGAACAGATCGGTAGCTGGTGCCGCCAGGACGGTGTCGACCTGGTGCTGTTGATTCCCCTCTGACCGGTCTGTCACCAGACCGTGAGTCTGGTTGCCCGCCACCTGGAGCAGATCGGTTTTCCCACCGTCGTCATTGGGAGCGCCCGTGATGTCGTCGAACAATGCGGTGTCGCCCGTTTCCTGTTCACCGATTTCCCACTCGGCAATCCGTGCGGCCGACCGTACGACCGGGCCATGCAACGGGAGATTCTCGATTCCGCGCTTCGCCTGGCCGAAACCGCCTTCGGACCCCGGACGACGGTCCAGGCACCCCAGTCATGGGGCGACCACCAGTGGCGATCCAGCTACATGCGGGTCGACGAGGACAACATCGAGGAACTCCGGCGAATGGGTCGGCAGCGGCGACAACACCAGCAGGTGGTCAAGGAGACCGCCGAGGACTGCTGAACGGCCACGACACGACGACCCCGCTCGGCGCTACCCGATCTCCCGGCCTTTGGAATCCTGGGGACGCCGTCGGAACTGCGAGACCGCCTCGACGTGCGAGGTTTGGCCGAACAAATCGATCACGGTCACGGCATTCAACTCATAGCCCCGATCGAGAAGAAGACGGGCATCGCGGGCCAGCGATGCCGGATCACAGCTGACCAGGGCGATCATCTCGGCCCCGGTCCGGGCGAGACGATCAGCCCCTCCGGCCCGCAGGCCGGATCGAGCAGGATCGGCGACGGCCACCGCCACGGGTTGCGGTTTCCAGCGCTCGAACCTGGCCTGCACCACCTCGGCATGGGGCCCGAGGTTGATCGCGGCATCGGCCGCGGCAGACGGGCTGGATTCCACACCGACAACCCGGCGCCCGGTACCGCAAAGGGCCCCGAACAGACCAACTCCGCAATAGGCGTCGAGTAGTGTTCCCTCGACCTCGGAAAGGGCATCACCGACAACCTGGGCCAGGGCCATGGCGCCATCGGGTCGGCATTGGAAGAAGGAGCCGGCCGAGATCTGGAATCGGATTCCACCCACGACCTCGTGGATGTGAGGCCGGCGGCCGGCGGCGAGTTCGTCGGCTCCAACCGCGATCACATCGTCGGGCACGCTGACACCGTCGGCGGTCGGCGTGACCACCACCATTCGTTCCCCGGTGGCGGCGCCGACGCGGATCGTCACCTCCCGGGCCGAACCGAAGCGGCCTTCGGCCAGCACCGACTCGACCATGGGGTGGCTGATGGCACACTGCTCGACGTTCACCACCTCGTGGGCCGATCGCTTGCGATAACCGGCCCGTCCGTCAACCACAGCCACCCGGACCGTTGTGCGATAGCCGGCCGACGCCAGGGTTGGTCCCGGTCGTACCGGAACCCCCGGGCTGTCGCCTCCTGCTGCGGGTTCCTTCCCGGCGGTCATCGAGACATCGAAGGCGTCGATTCGCGCCAGACGGTGGAGGCAATCCACCACGATGGCCCGCCGCAGCATGCTCTGCCGCTCGGAGCCGATGTGCTGCCAGTCACAGCCCCCACAGCCACGGGCCACGTTGGGACACGGAGGATCGATCCGATCCGGAGAGCGGGTGATGACCTCATCGGCGACGGCCTCGAGACGCCGGGGATACTCGGCTTCGACCGTCGCCAGCACCCGCTCGCCGGGGATGGCGCCGGCTACGAACACCACGCGACCGTCCGGGCCGAGACCGAGGCTCCGGCCACCGGTGGCGACACGATCGACATCGAGTGCGAGTTGACGACCGATCACCGACGAATCGGATGTGGGCCTGTGGGAAACCGTGACCGGTTGCCGGGTCAGCTCTGACTCAGCTCACCGGAACGAGAGATCACGTGGTCGAGCAGGCCGTATTCCATGGCCTCGCCCGCTGTGAACCATTTGTCCCGATCGGAGTCCTCGACGATCTTCTCCACCGATTTACCGGAGTGCTCGGCAATCAGCTCTGCCATCTGCCGTTTGATGTTGATCAGGTTCTCGGCCTGGATGGCGATGTCGGCGGCCTGACCCTGCACCCCGGCGCTTGGCTGGTGCATGAGGATGCGGGCATGGGGAAGGGCGTAGCGCTTCCCGGGAGCGCCGGCGGTCAGCAGGAACTGCCCCATGGAGGCGCCGAGACCGAGACACACGGTGGCGATGTCGGGCTTCACGAACTGCATGGTGTCGTAGATGGCCATACCGGCGGTCACCGAACCGCCGGGCGAGTTGATGTAGAGCCAGATGTCCTTCTCGTCATCGGTTCCGGCGAGATAGAGAATCTGGGCGGCCAGGGAATTGGCGATGTCGTCATCGACCTGCCGACCAAGAAAGACGATGCGCTGCTTCAGAAGCTGTTGAAAGATGTCGAACCCGGTCGAGCCTTGGGAGCTTTCGGCGGTGGGCAGTAGAGGACTTGTCATAATGGCCAAGGCTACCGCCGATGGATCGGGTACCGTAGCACCCATCCCACGAGCCAGCTCGACTTCGACCACGCGGACGTGGCGGAATTGGCAGACGCACCAGGTTTAGGTCCTGGCGCCTTAACCGGCATGGGGGTTCGACTCCCCCCGTCCGCACGTCGGA
>JAHEJM010000012.1:55403-66633 GCA_024638815.1 Acidimicrobiales bacterium
CGTCGGACCTGGGCAATTCGCAGAGTTGCGTGAGCGGGTCCTAACCCGGAGATCAATCGGTTCGGACCAGCAGCTCGCCGAGCTTGGCCAGGGCGCGGGCTCGGTGGCTGATGGCGTTCTTCTCCTCGGGCGACATTTGAGCGAACGTGCGTCCATCCCCATCGGCAGGGATGAACAACGGGTCGTAGCCGAACCCGTCGGTCCCAACCTGGTGAGGGGCGATGATCCCGTCGGCCCGGCCTGACACAGTACCCACCGTCCCGGTGGGCCCGACCACGGCGATAACCGTTTCGAAATGGGCCCTACGATTCCGCTTTCCCTCGAGTTCGGCCAACAGCTTGCGACAATTCACCACGCCGTCAGCCGCCGGCCCGCCGTATCGGGCGCTGTGAACACCGGGAGCGCCACCCAGGGCTTCCACAAACAGACCGGTGTCGTCGGCCAAGGCCATGGCAGCGGTGGCGGCCGCCACTTCTCGTGCCTTTTTCACGGCATTGGCCCGGAGCGTGTCGCCGTCCTCGATCGTCTCGGGCAGATTGTCGGGACGAGGTTCGATGGTCCAGTCCGGTCCGAGGATGGCGGCAATCTCCCTGGCCTTACCTGGATTGGCGGTGGCCAGAACCAGCCGTCGACGCCCCATTCCTCCCAACCTCGGTCAAACCCGGTCGGATCGGGGCGGAGGTGGGGTCGCCACCGTCTGCTGCTGGAGTTCGATGATGGCGGCTATTCCGGCCGTGGCCAGGTCGAGCAAGATCGACAGCTCGTCACGAGCGAAGACCGCCCCCTCGGCCGTTCCCTGGACCTCGATGAAGCTTCCGGCACCGTTCATCACCACGTTCATGTCGACCTCCGCGCCGGCATCCTCCATGTATGGCAGATCCAGACGACACTCACCGTCGACGATGCCGACGCTGACGGCGGCGCAAGCTTCGATCAAGGGATGAGTCGACAACTTGCCCGAGGCCATGAGCCGGGACAGGGCGTCATGGAGGGCAAGGTAGCCGCCACAGATGGATGCGGTGCGGGTTCCCCCGTCGGCCTGCAGGACATCGCAGTCGACCGTGATCGACCGCTCACCGAGGGCGGTCAGGTCGCACACGGCACGCAGACTCCGTCCAATGAGCCGCTGGATCTCCTGATCCCGCCCTGATGTCCGACGCCGGATGCGCTCGGCGCTCGAACCCGGAAGCATGTTGTACTCGGCCGTGACCCAGCCCTTGCCGGTATCGCGGAGCCAGCGAGGTACATCAGGCTCGATCGAAGCGGTACAAAGCACCCGGGTGCGACCGAACTCGACCAGTACCGAGCCGTCGGCCATTTCGGTGAAGTCGCGGTGGAACGTCACGGGCCGCAGCTCGTCGTTCGATCGTCCATCAGGCCTCATGCAGTTGCACTCCATTCCAGTCGTGATGCGATGCCGGGCCGGATCAACCATCCATGTCCCGCCGTCGGCGAGGGGCTAGCTGAGCAGGGTAGCCTGCCGGCCCGGGGTTCAAGCCCGACCTGGTGCCCACAGCTCGGCGTCGACCAACTCGGGGCCGAGAAGGCGACTTCCCAAACGGGTGAAGGCCCGGACGTCACCCGACGACAGAAACCGATGGCGACCGGATCGCCCAAGGTCGGGATGATGGAGCTCGAGATCGGTCAGGAGATCGGCCAGGGCGAACGCGGTCTCATCCGCCGACGACACCAAGACCACGTGACGGCCGACGGTGTCGGCGATCACCCGGGCCAGGTAGGGGTAGTGGGTGCAGCCGAGCAACAGGGCATCGACCCCCGACTCGACGATCGGAGCCAGGAGGCGGCGGGCCAACAACTCGACCTCCGACCCCGAGATCACCCCCCGTTCGACGAACTCCACAAGGCCCGGGCAGGCACACGACACAATGGAACGTCCTGGGTCGATGGCGGCGACAGCATGGGGATAGGCCTTCGATTCAACCGTCCCGACGGTGGCGATGACGCCGAAGTTCCCGGTGCGGGAGGCTGATATCACGGCTGTCACCCCTGGCTCGATCACGCCGACCACAGGTATCGGCAGCTCGCTGCGAAGGGAGTCGAGAGCGGCCGCGGTAGCGGTGTTGCAGGCCACAACGAGCAGTTTGACGGCGAACCGGTCGACCAGCATCCGGCCGATCTCCAACGAGAAGTCGAGCACCTCGGGCAATGGCCGCGAGCCATACGGATAGCGAGCGGTGTCACCCAGATAGACCAGATCCTCGTGGGGAAGGAGGTCGATGACGGCCCGGGCCACCGTCAAGCCCCCGAAGCCGCTGTCGAACATCCCTATCGGTCGTCCATCCACCTCATCAGACTAGAGTCCGGTGGCCCGTCGACGGCCCGAAGTCCGGCTCCCGATCAACCATCCCCGGTCATGCGACGACGTCGGGTCACCCATCGTTGAGCCGGGTCGGACGGCCTACCTTGATAGGCAGACCGCCCCCGCTCTCTGGTCGGAGTTCCGGAGGTGTTCTAGGGTGGGACCACGTCGCCAGGACCGTCGATCCAATCGGCCCCGGGCGACGAAAGATCTTCGCAGTACTGGGGTGATGACCACACAGCGGCCGAGTCCTTGGACTCGGCCGCTGGGCGTTGGTCCCAGAGTCCGACGCCATCGCGGCTTCGTTGCCGATCGACCATCCTTACCCATGATCCGCCGACGACAAGCAGCTATGTGAAGCTGTATTCAAACGCAATCAACTACACAAATACCCGGGTGATGTATTTCGGATTACCGTTTAATGAGGGTTCTTGGATAGTCAATAACGGCGTCCTAGAATCGCCACGTGACTCAAGCCGACCTGGTCCAGATCGCTCAGGCTGCCCGCTCTCTCGGCGTCCCCGCCGACCTGCTGGAGACCAAGGCCGAGTTGGGAGCCGTACCCGAGGCGATCAGGTCCGACGCGTCGTGGATGATCCCGGCCACGGCCCTGGCCCGCATCGCCGAGCGGGAGGGCTGGACCCTCGATCTGACCGGCACCGAGCCGAGAGCGGTGGCCGGCAATGACCGGACCACAACCGAAACCCTGGCCGCCCAGACTGCTGTGATGTTGGCCAAGACCCAGGCGTCGGCCGCCAGGATCGAATCGCAGGATCTACTACGCCGTCTCCGGGTTGCCCAGCAGACGGCGGAGGCGGATCGAGCCGAGGCCACGCTTGCCCGTGACGAACTGGCTGCGGCGGAGACCGAACTGGCCCAGCTCCAACGGGCAAAAGCCGTGGCCGAGGCCAAGGCCGATGAACTGCGACGCTTCCTGGAGCGGGAGCAGGCCCAGTTTCGTTTCATGAGTGAACGGGTTGCCGCGCTCGAGCAGGAGCGGGATCAATTGCTGGCGTCCCTGGGCTGGATCGGTCGCCGGCGTTACCGCCAGATCGTCGAGTCCACCTGGGATGCCTCCCACGATCCCGAATCAGGCTCGTCGGACCGACTGAGGGACCTGGCGACCTCCCAGCTTCACCGGGTGAGGGCAGACGAGGCTGATCGCCACGGCCGGTACCAGCCGACCAATGCCGAGTTCGGGCAGGCCGCCGAACGGCGTCCGGATTCGATGCCACCTCCACCGCCACCTCCACCCCGTCGCGCCGACGACCGTCGCCCCGATGGCCCCGCGACCCGGGACGCAGGCTGGGATGAGTTCTACCAGGTGGACGATTCCCACTCCGGTCATCGCCGGTACGCACACCACGGCGAGCCACCACCGAACTCGCTTCAGCTCGATCCATTCTCCTGATCTGCGTCAGGGCCGGTGCTCGACAAGCCTGAGCGGCTCTTCCACCAAGCCCGGGCCTCCTCGCCGGTAGCTCCGGACCACCGGGACCGGGCCGGCGAGCGACACAATGACCCAATGCCAGGTGGCGGAGATCAAGTGCCCGGTGGCGGTGGTCGTGTCGTGGTCGGAGGGAACAGCCGACGTCAGCGGATGGGAATGCATCACCCCAATGATGTCCAGCCCCTCAGCCTCGGCCTGCATGCCGGCGCTCAGGTACTGCATGGCATCAAGTCGAAACATCCGCTCCAAAGCCGCCTCATTGGTGATCGGCTCGAACCAAGCACTCGATTGCCGGCCGGCTCACCGACCAACAGGCCGCAGCCCTCCAAGGGAAGAGCGTTGACAGCCTCCCTCACCATGGCCATCCAGTGTCGATGGGCCAGTGTCAGCACGGGCCCAGAGTACCGGCCCATTACCATGGAATCCATGGCCGTCAAGATGGTGACAACCAACAAGCAGGCTCGGCGCAACTACGATATCTCCGAGACGTTCGAGGCCGGCATCGCCCTCCGAGGCAGTGAGGTCAAGTCAATCCGAGAGTCGAAGGTCCAGCTCAACGACGCCTACGCCCGGTTCGAGAACGGCGAACTGTGGCTGCTCGGTCTTCACATCGCCCAATACGTCCGGGCCAGTACCCATCAACGGTACGAGCCGACCCGGAAGCGCAAACTGCTGATGCATCGAGCCGAGCTCGACCGTCTCTTCTCTCGAACCGAGCAGGATCATCTGACCCTGGTACCCATGGCCCTCTACTTCAAGGACAACCGGGCCAAGCTGGAGCTCGGTCTTGGCAAGGGCCGCAAGACGGTGGACAAGCGACAGCTGATCGCCAAGCGGGATGCCGATCGGGAGGCCCGGCGCGAGCTGGCGGCCCGCAGTCGCCGCTGACGCTTCTGCGATCGGGGAAACCGCCAGGGGCCGATCACATCGATCCGGTACAATGGGTGATGGCCCCACCGCGGGTCACGCCACTTGACAACGAGGCACATGGTACCAAGCGGTACTGACACGCTTCGTTTCGACTTCGGGGCTGATCGGTTTCGACGTCGAGATGAGAAGTCGTGTGTGCGACCCGAGTTGCTCAGACTCGTAAAACGGGGCTTACAGAAGCGCCAACAAGGCTGACTTCGCTCTTGCCGCCTGATCACTGATTAGGCAGTAAAGAGGAAAACTGCGAGCCGTGAGGCCACGCGGGGCCTGATCACTGCAGCCCGGCAACAGAAGCAGTGGTGGACGGTGGGAGAGACCACTGACGGCAGGCAAAGACCGCTGACTCCTGGGAAAGTCCAGGCGGAGGATCATCGGGTACTACCGGTGTTCACGTTGACCCGGCAACCAGGCAGCCGCACAGCCAAATCACGGGAATGGTCGTAGCGCGTGCGGTGACTCCTCGACGGACGGGGGTTCGATTCCCCCCAGCTCCACGGTGTGAGGTGTCAAGACATCTGCAATGCCCGGACCCTCAGTGGTCCGGGTCTTTGCTGTTTTCGGCCAGGGGACTCTCCCCGAAGAACGTACGCGGGTTCGCCATGCCATGGGCGCGCCCAAGATCACATTGCGAGTTGGGGCCGGCCAAGTATCGACCCCGCCGGAGCCCACGTCACATCGATGTCGAACATCTGGTCGCAGGGCGCAGTTTGGGCCGAGACGATCGCGGCGACGAAGTTCGAGTCAAGGGACTCGAGGTCGACTCGTCGGGCTTCTCGATCACCGGCTCCATGCGGACGCCTTCGATGCGACCGCCCAGGCCAGGCGAGAGCCCGACCGTGGCGGTGATGCAGGTGTGGCCGATCGTTTCGCTCGCCGACGAAAACGGAGCGCCGATAGACGCCACGACCCGCAAGCCGGAGCGTGCCGCATCCGGTGCATCGACCCTTCAACGATTTCCGGCCGTGTGCCGGTCGCACCGGTCCATTCGGTGGATATCCGGTGGGCAGCAGCCCGCATGGCACTGGACGACTGGCACCAGAGCCTCGACAGCGAGCACGGCCGAGAACTCGCTCGCACGCTGGTAGAGCTGCAGGTCATGGCAGAACAAGCGCTCGCATTCGCCTTCGACGCGAGCATCGCCAGGCTCGGCCGGGAGCGGCTCGGTGACCTACTGCGCAAAGCGCAGCAATCGTCAACTGCCTGCGACCCTGTGGCCGGCCCACCCGGTCGTGGCCCTGGACTGCGGACCAGGCGGATCAATCCTCGGCTGAGCCGGCGCCAACTCGGTCCGGGGGTGCCGACCGGCGCCGTTGAGCCCCAGTTGTGGGATCGGGGTGGTTTGGGCAAGATGGACCGATGGCGCAAGCCTTATCAGAGTGGTCGGCGGTGGATCGACGTTCGTCGATTCTGGGCGGGATATTCGGTGGCTTGACCACACTTCTCCTGCTGGTCTTCGCCAACCCGTTCGGTGGAGTGAGCCCCGAGGAGAGAGGATTCGACCTCGCCGCCGGCGACTGCGTCGACGTCATAGCCGGCACCGGTGATGAGGCCGTCCTCGAGCTGGTCGACTGCGACCAGGCTCACGACGCCCAGATCACGGGCCGGGTCGACCACCTCGATGGGGATGAGCCGTATCCGGGCGCCGGACCGGCCGCGGCCTGGTTCGACGAACAATGCCGCCGGGTCGATTCCGACTACCTCGGCGCCGACGTGCTCGACACCACGCTCGGCCGTGGTGTCATCAAGCCGACCGAAGACGAGTGGAAGGACGGCATCGACCATGCCGTCTGCTACCTGACCACCTCCTCACCCGACCTTGAACTCGTCGGCTCGATCGACAACGACTGGGAGTCCTACGCCCGCGGTGACAACATCCCGGTCAGTCGGCTCAAGCCGGGTGACTGCTTCAGTCCGGCCGAGTCCGGTCAGCAGGCCCTGACCTTGCTCAGCACCGACATGGTCACGCTGATCGACTGCGGCCGCAGCTTCTATGGCATGTTTTTCGGCCGGGGACGCTTGGCCTTCCCGCTATCGGATCCCCTGCCCGACGAGTCGACGCTCGCTGCAGCCTCGACCGAGGCTTGTGGCGAGCAGTTCAAGCAGTTCTACGAGGTGGATGCCACCGGTTCGAACTACCGATTCTGGCGTCCATCGGCCACGGCCTGGGCCGATGGGGACCGAACGGTACTGTGCGCGGTGCTCAGCGACGAAGAGATACCGGGACCGTACTCCCCCGCTTCCTATCCCAGCCTCTTCGAATTGGCGGCCCTGACCTGTTTTGATCTCGGCCCGGAGCATACCGACGAGTCCCTGGGACTCGACGACCGGGTTCGCCCGGTTGAGTGTTCGATTCCCCACCGGGGACAGAAGCTCGCCAGCGGTCAGCTGAGCCTGAGCGCGGACATCCCCTATCCCGGAGCCCGGGTGACCCAAACCCGAACCAGGGACACTTGCGAACGACGATTCAAGGAAGTCGTGGGCATAGAACGGACCCGATCCCGATTCGGCAACTTCCCGTACTGGTACCCGGATGCCGATGCCTGGGCCGATGGAGATCGTCGCTACAGCTGTGCCGTACTCGACGAAGAATTGGTCGGCTCGCTGGAGGGAATCGCGAAGTAACGGAAAGCACCTCCGAACTGCCCACGATGCTCAGCGGAAGTCGGGCTCATCCCAGTCGGCGAAGACGTCGGGGGTGTCCCGGGAAGGGCGAAGACTCCACTTCGGCTCCCGCTTCTCGAGGAAACTCTCCACCCCCTCCCGGGCGTCGGCCAAGGATCCGAGGGCCTGAATGGCGCGGGAATCGGCCCGATGGGCCTCCATCGGGTGGTCGAGTGTCATGCCCCTCCACAACATCTGCCGGGTCAGAGCCACCGACACCGGCGCCGACCGTGCGGTCAGCTCCTCGGCCAGACGGTGGGCCCGGTCGACCACGTCCTCCCCGTCCTCGACCGTCACCAGTAGCCCGGCCCGGGCCGCCTCGGTGGCCGGGAAGACCCGGCCCGAATAGCACCATTGTGCGGCCTGTGAGATGCCGACCAGCCGGGGCAGGAACCACGATGAGCAGGCCTCGGGAACGATACCCCGCCGGGTGAACACGAATCCGATCTTGGCCTCGGGCACGGCGAGACGCACATCCATGGACAGCGTCATGGTGATGCCCACCCCGACGGCCGGCCCGTTGATGGCGGCGATGATGGGCTTGGTCAGTTGGAAGAATCGCAAGGCGACCCGGCCACCGCCATCCCGGTTGATTATCCCGGGATCACGACCTCGGGCCTCGGCGTCGAAGGTGTCGCCACCGGTGTCGAGATCGGCGCCGACGCAGAAGGCACGGCCGGTTCCGGTGACAATCACAGCCCGCACCGCGTCGTCCCCGTCGATCACGTCACACGCCGACAACAACTCCTCCATCATGATGCGGTTGAAGGCATTGAGACGGTCCGGCCGGTTGAGATGAATAATGGCGATGCCGGATCGCTCGACGGCCAGGTCAATTGTTTCGTAGCTCATCTGTCGGTCCTATAACCCCTCCGACCGCGCCGGTCCGGCTTCGATCGTCATGTTGTGACCCGACGTGGACCAGCCCGGATCGTAGCGTAAACGGTCCCACAATGGCATCAGCTCATTCCCTTCGAGCAGTAGATCGATCTGGTCGCCACCGACCGAGCCGGGTGGGCGTGGCCACACGTGTGGAAACGCCCCGGGCATCGGCGATCTCCGGTGTTGCCTTGGCTGCGGGAAGTCGCCCGCCCAAGCCCGGCTTGGCTCCCTGGCTCAGCTTGATCTCCATGGCTTTGATTGACGATGTCGCCTGCACCAGCTCGACCGGCCTGTCGAGGTCGAACGAGCCATCGGCGGCCCGGGCCCCGAAGTATCCGGTTCCCAGCTGGAACTTCAGATCGCCGCCATGACGATGATGCCGGCTGACCCCGCCTTCGACCATGTTGTGGAGGCAACCGGCCAGGGCCGCTCCCCGGTTGAGGGCCTCAACATCCACACCGGAGAGCGAGCCGACGCTCATGGCCGAGATGTTGACAACCGAACCGGGTTGAAAGACGTACTCCCGATCGCGCCACTCACCGATCGTCTTGCGACACGGTAGACGACTCTCGTCGTGGTCGGTCGGCGGCTGGTCACCGTTGGTCGACCCCGATCCCGCCGTGGAGTAGACCCAGCGTCGCTGATGCCGACTGAACGGACGTTCCTCGTCGTTGTCGGTGACGATGTACTGGCGGAGCTCCGGCCCGATCTTTTCCGGCACGTAGCGGAGACGCCCGATTACGGGGTGGTTCCGGCGAACGGCGTGGCGGCTCTGGCAAACGTCGACGAGGGCGAGCACGACCAGAACGACGAGCACCACCACGATCACGGTGACAACGGTCATGGGCCAAACCATAGCCAACGGCCCTTACGGTGCGACGGACGGAGCCGGCGTCCCCGGTTTGAGCCTGACGACCCGGCCAAGGCCTGTTGTACGGGTCCGGTCTCGGGGCCGAGCCCGGATCCCTTTCGGTGCTCAGCCCGATCAGGCGTCGAGATAGCGGGTGACGGCCACGCCGGCCCCGATAGCGCCGATCAGGGCACCGACGATCATCAGGATGGCGCCGATGTAGAGCACTTGGGACGTGGGTACGGCGAAGTCGCGGAACACATAGCTGTCGAGGTTCTGGAAGAACCGATCGGTCAGCTTGTTCACCGCAAACACGGTGAAGATGCTGAGAAACGCCCCAAACAGACCCTGGAGCAGGCCTTCAAGCATGAACGGGATTCGGATGAACCACTTGGTGGCCCCTACCAGGCGCATGACCTCGATTTCCCTTCGCCGGGCGAAGACCGCAGTACGGATCGAGTTGTACATGAGCAGTCCGGAGGCAGCGGCGGCGGCCACGGCGGCCACCAGCATCACGGTCGAGGAGCCCTGGGAGAAGGTGGAGATGGCCCGAATGTTGTCACTGGCGAATTCGACATCCTTGACCCCGGGGAAGGTCTCGATTTCGTTGGCCACTCCCCGGATCGACTCCACATTGGTATCGGCCGGCTTCACCTGGAACGACATGGGCAGCTGATCCGGTTCGACCAGCTGAAGGATCTCGGGCTCATCGGCGAAGAACGACTGGAACTCCCGGAATGTGGCTTCCTCGTCGATGAAAAAGGAATCGTCGATATAGGCACTGGTGTCGAGGAAGGTCTGTACCACCTCGATCTGCTCGTTCTGTACATTGACATCGAGCCAGACGATGAACTCGACATCGTCTTTGAAGGCGTTGTTGATCCGACCGACACCCTGCTGTACCAGCAGGGCCACGCCCATCAGCGACAGTGACACGGCCACGGTGAGGATGGTGGCCAGGCTCAACGACGGGTTGCGAACAAGGTTCTGTCCCGTCTCCTTGAATAGATAATCAACGCGGATTGCCATGAATCGAGCTTCTCGTTCTCGTACGTGTTCGTGGTGGTCGGTGACCGGCTACTCGTAGACACCCCGGGCCTGATCCCGCACGATCTCGCCCTCGGCCAGCTCGATCACCCGCTTGCGCATGGTGTCGACGATGCCCCGATCATGGCTGGCCATCACCACCGTGGTACCGGTCTTGTTGATGCGGTCCAGCAGCCGCATGATGCCGATGGAGGTCTGAGGATCGAGGTTTCCGGTTGGCTCGTCGGCCAGCAGGATGAGCGGACGGTTGACGAACGCCCGGGCGATCGACACCCGCTGCTGCTCGCCACCGGAGAGCTGATCCGGATACTTTTTCATTTTGTCGCCCAGCCCGACCAGCTCGCAGATGGCGGGAACCTGAGTGCGGATCACACCACGGGGCCGACCTATCACCTCGAGGGCAAAGGCCACATTCTCGGACACCGTCTTGGTCGGCAGAAGCTTGAAGTCCTGGAAGACGCTCCCGATGTTGCGGCGCAGCATCGGGACCTTCCAACTCGACATCTGACCAATGTCCTTTCCGGCGACGAAGATCCGACCCGAATCAGGCTCCTCCTGCTTATTGAGCAGGCGCAGAAAGGTCGACTTTCCCGAGCCGGACGGGCCGACCAGGAAGACGAACTCGCCCTTGGCGATGTCGACGTAGGCATCGCGGAGGGCGGCTTCGTTCTGTTCGGGGTAGACCTTGGTTACGCCTTCGAGTTTTATCATCGTCCGGTGTCCTGGTTCAGGAGGCTCAGGTAAGTCTAGCGTCGCGAGGCCACTGGATCGTTCAGCCCTCGGTCACAGACAGAAATGTTCGGCCCCAAGCCGAACATCGGGCGGCGGGCACCGCCCCGCCGCACTCTAGCGTCGCGAGGCCACTGGATCGTTCAGCCCTCGGTCACAGACAGAAATGTTCGGCCCCAAGCCGAACATCGGGCGGCGGGCACCGCCCCGCCGCCCGATAGCGTCGCGAGGCCACTGGAGCGTTCAGCCCTCGGTCACAGACAGAAATGTTCGGCCCCAAGCCGCCGCGAACGCTAGTTGCCGGAGTCACTGGCACGGCGCCACCTGAGCCAGGCTTCCATGAAGGGACCGACATCGCCGT
>JAHEJM010000071.1:0-20047 GCA_024638815.1 Acidimicrobiales bacterium
ACCGGCTTCGCTCCCAGCATCCGGCGTGGCGACTGCTGTCGGCCCGTCGGGCGCCACTGGTCGCCGGTTGCCTGAAGCTGCTGTTCGAGCAACGCTCGGAGCGGGTCCGCATGGAGGACGCGGTCGAGTTGCTGGCTCGGATGCTGGCCGAGCACGCCAACCAGCCCGACTATGGCATCGACACCACCGAATACGGGCGCCTGGCCCGCAGGGAACTGCGGCAGCACATCAAGGCGAAGCTGTTGGTGGAGCGGGATGGCGAGCTGATAGCCACCGACGCCCTCCAGCAGGCCTTCCGCTTCCTCGATCGGCTGGAGGACCGGATCATGAGTTCCACCGCCTCCCGCTTGGCCACGGTGCAGCAGCAGATCGCCGAGGTGTCAAGCCGGCTCAACCCCGAACCCGAGGTCCGGGCCGCCCGAATCCGGGCACAGATTGCCGAACTGGAGGCCGAACTCGAGCGTGTGGAGCAGGGCGAGCTGGAAGTGCTGGACGGCCGCGACGCAGTGGAAGCCATCCAGGATGCCTACAGCCTGGCCATGAGCCTGCACGACGACTTCGGCCGGGTCGAGGACTCCTATCGCCACGCCGGTCAGGAGTTGCGAGTCTCCATCATCCGCGATCAGCACCACCGGGGAGTGGTGATCGATCAGTTGCTGGAGGGCCACGAAGCGCTGATCGAAACCAACGAAGGCCGCCTGTTCGAAGCCTTTTTCCAGCAACTGTCGGACAGCGACGAGCTGGAGACGATGACCGCCGACCTGGTGACCGTGCTCAACGCCCCTGCGGCCGGCGATGCCCTCGACCGTCGCCAGCAGGTGGAGCTGCGGCAACTCCACCGGCGCCTGGTGGCCGAGTCGAACTCGGTGATCCGGGCCAGGGGGCGGGCCGAACGGGACGTTCGCAACTACCTTCGTTCCGGTCTCGGGGCCGAACACACCCGGGTCTCGCAGCTGCTCGACCAGATCCTGGAACAGGCCCTGGATCTGCCGTGGGAGTCGCAGCGATTCCGCCGCGCTCCGTCGCCCCTGCCCCCTGTCGCCCCTCCGGTGTCGGTACCGGTCCCGGAGCGGATTCGCATCAAGGACATCTCCGTCGACGACATCGAGGAGCTGGACTTCAGGACTCAATCGGTGGATCTGGACGATGTCGCCGACGAGTTCTGGCGCGCCCTCGATGGGCTCGACCGCCGAGATCTGGCCCGGCGCACGGTCGAGGTGGTCGTCGAGGCCGGACGGCCCATGACCATCGCCGAGCTGGCCGCCGCCCTGCCCCCGACCCATGATCTGGAGACACTGTCGGTGTGGGTGGAGATGGCCAACCAGGCCGGCTGCCACATCGGGGCCGACGGTGCCGTCGGCCGCCACGGGGAGCGGGGCGAGCAGATCGAGGTCGAAGTCGATGACGGAACGCGGCTGCGGTTCCACACACCGGTAGTGGTGTTCGAACCGGATGCCCTGGTCGGCAAGGAGTGGGAGCTGTGACCATCATCGACGCCGGCGCAACGGCCGGTCCGGACGACGAGGATCGGCCGACCACCCCGACGGCGGTCAAGGCGGCAACACAGGAGCTGCTCAAATACGGGGTGCTGGACGCCTCGACCAAGCCCAAGTTGCACGCCGCCGTGCTGGCCCACCGCAACGAGGTTGCCACCATCCTCGAGCCGCTGGATCTGGCCATGCGCATCGATGATGTGCGAGGCCTGGTGGTGTTGCTGGTGTCGCCCCGACTGACGACGGCCACGGACGATCGTTCGGCCGATGAGTGGAATCATCCGCTGGTACGGCGTCATCGGCTGCGGATGGACCAGTCGTTGCTGCTGGCCATCCTGCGCCGTCACCATGTCGAACACGAGCGGACCTCATCCGACACCTCATCACCAACCGTGGCGTTCGACGATCTGCTTTCCGAGCTGCAACCCTTCCTCGGTGACCGGGGCAGCGAGCTGGAGGAAAGCAACCGGCTGCGCCGCCTACTCGACGGACTCAAGGATCACGGCGTGGTGAGCGAGGTGGTGGACGATGTGGTCACCATCCGTCCCCTGATCTGCCACCTGGCCGATCCCGAATCGCTGGAGGTGCTACTGGCCCACTACCGGCGGCTGGTCACCGATCTCCGGGAGGAACCGCGTGGTGACGGCGGCCCCCGATCGCGGCCGGCCGACGACCGTCGACCCGGCGACGCTCACACCGCTGACGGCGATGGCGGCAACAACGATGCCGGGGACGTGAGGCCGTGACCGCGCTGGCCCAGACCATGGACTTCGGTTCGTGGAACGAGACCCTGCGGCTGCAGCGGCTCGAGGTCTACAACTGGGGTCCCTTCGCCCGACATCATGTGGCCGAGATCGATCCGGCCGGGACCTCGATCATCGGCCCCACCGGATCGGGGAAGACCACCCTGGTCGATGCCCTGATGACGCTGATCGTGGCGCTGCCCAAATACAACCTGGCCTCGACCGGAGGTCATGACAGCGATCGGGACCTGATGTCCTATGTGCGGGGGGTGGTGGGCCACGGCAACGACTCGGGCGACGCCGGCCACATCTCCCGGCCCGGGCGCACCGTGACCGGGCTGGCCGCCACCTTCGGTCGGCCCGGCCGTCGGGTCACTCTGGGGGCGGTGCTGTGGACCGACGGCACGTCGATGTCGGCCGCCGACTGCCGGAAGCGATGGCTCATCGCCGACACCACCGGGGACGGCACAGACGGCACAGACGGCACGGACGACATCGGCGGTCTCGAGCAGTGGCTGACCCTACATCACGAGGGTGGGGACCGGGCGCTGAAGAAGTTCTGTCGGCAGTGGCCCGAGATGCACATCGACGAGTCCAAGAAGCGCTACCTGGCTCGGGTACGGAACCTTTTCGACATCGGCCAGAATGCCTTCGATCTGCTCAACCGGGCGGCCGGGCTCAAGCAGCTCGACTCGGTCGATCAGATCTTCCGGGAGCTGGTGCTCGACGACCACTCCCGTTTCAGGCGGGCGGCCGAGGTGGTGGCCGAGTTCGACCAGCTGGTGGGTATCCGGGCCGAGCTGGAAACGGCCCGCCGCCAGCAGTGGTCGCTGGAACCGCTGGTGGCGCTGTACGAGCGGTATCAGGCGGTTGCCGCCGACGAGGCCCGGGATCAGCGGTTGAAGACCCTGACCGCCCGCTACTTCGCCGCCGCCGGTGCCGCCGTGACCGGCGATCTGGTGGCCGAGTTGGACGAGGCGCTGGCCAAGCTGGAGGTCCAGGGGGCCGAGGCCGCCGACCGGGTGGAGACCTCCGAGCAGGAGGTCGAGGCCAGGCGTCTGACCTACCTGGAGCTGGGTGGGGCCGACCTGGACGGCCTCGACGAGCAGATCGCCGCCGCCGAGGAGTTGCTGTCGGTGCGGCGCCGCGCCTTCGACGAGTTGGTCGACATCGTCGCCCGCCTCGGTCTCGACATCGACACCGGTGACGAACCGAGGAGTCCCGATGGCGGCTTCGAGCCGAGCCGCCGCTACCTGGCCCGGGTCCAGTCCGCTGCGGTGGAGATGGAGGCGGGCCTGGCCGCCCGAGCCGCCGAGCAGGCTGCCCGGTTTCAGCAGGCGGCAGCCGCCCTCGGTGTGGCCGAGGACGAGCGCCGCCGAGTGGCCGAGGAACTGGCCCGTTTGTCGGAGCGCCCCAACTCGAACCTGCCTGTCGAGTATCAGGACTTCCGCTCCGAGCTGGCCACGTCCCTGGGGTTGGACGACGACGACCTGCCGTTCGTGGCCGAGCTGGTCTCGGTCCGGGATGATCAGCAGGCATGGCGGGGTGCCATCGAGCGGGCCATCGGCGGTCACCGGTTCCGCATCCTGGTTCCCGACGACCGCCTCGACAAGGCGTTGCGCCTGGTCAACGACCGCAACAACCGCCTCCACGTACGTCTGGAGCGCGCCGCGGCCGACGACGAGGTCGAAGGCCGGGTCGGCGGGCGCGGTGGTCCCGGGGCCGGCGGCAGATCCAGGAGGGCCGGGCGGGTCGTCGCCTTCGACGACAGTTTCCTCCACAAGTTGGAGCTGAAGGAACATCGCCTGCAGGGAGCGCTGTGGCGGTTGCTGGTGTCGATCGACCGCCACTGCGTCGACACCCCCGAGGAGCTGCGGACGGTCAGCCACGGCATGACCATCAAGGGCCTGCTGTCGGGCCGGTCCGGTCGGTACGACAAGCATGATCGGCACCGCCTGGATCAGGGCTGGGTCACCGGGTTCGACAACAAGACCCGGCAGGCCGAGCTGGAGACCCGGTTGGCTCGACTCGACGACGAGTTGCCTGCCATCCGTCGCGCCTATGAGGTCGAACAGCAGGCGAATCTCGGATTCACGCAGGGAGCCCGGTTGCTGGAGGCCGTGGCCGACTACCGCTTCGATCGGATCGATGTCACCTCCCGCCGGTCGGCCCTGGACACGCTGGTTGCCCGGCGGAGGAATCTGGCCGATCCCGGCTCACGGACCACCCGGGCCAGGGTGGCCCTGGACGAGGCCAGGGCGGCTCTGGACGGGGCCCGCAAGGACGAGCGGACGGTCCTGGCCCAGGTGGCGGCCGTGACCCAGGATCGACGCCGGGCCCAACAGCGTCGGGAACGCTACCAGGCCCGGAGCCGGCCCGCCCTGTCCGACGACGAGCAGGCTCTGGCCGACGGGCACCTGCCGGCACTCGACACGATGACCGCCGACTCGGTGGACGACGCCGAGCGTGAGACCCTGACCGCCCTCGATGCCGCCCTGGTCCGGCACGGCGAGGAGCTGAGTGGGCTGCTGGTCGCCCTGACCCAGCAGATGGGTCGGGCCCAGAAGGAGGATACGGGCGAGCTGTTGGAGGTGGGGACCGAGCTGGAGGATGTCCCGACCTACCTGGAGCGGTTGCGGGTGCTGAGCACCGAGGCCCTGCCGGCCCGACGGCAGCGCTTCATCGAGTACCTGAACATGTCATCCGACCAGGGGGTGGCGTCGTTGCTGGGAACCATCCAGGCCGATGTCGACGGCATCGTGGCCCGGATCGAGGAGCTGAACCGGACGCTGCACAAGGTGGACTTCCAGCCGTCACGGTTCCTGCGGTTGGAGCCTCGACCGGTGGTGCATCAGGCCCTGAAGGACCTGGAACGGGCCCGCAAGGGGCTGGCCGCCGCCCGCCTCGGTGACGGTGACGGCGAGGCCCAGTACCGGGCCCTCACCCATGTGGTCGACCTGCTGCGGGAGGCGGCCGAGAACCGGGAGCGCAAATCGGCCCGGGCCGTGCTCGACCCGCGCTACCGCTTGACCTTCAGGGTGGCGGTGGTCGACCGGGTCGGCGGTGAGACGATCGAGGTCCGCAGCAGCTCCGAAGGCGGCAGCGGGGGCGAGAAGGAGATCATCGCCAGCTACATCCTGACCGCCTCACTCAGCTATGCCCTGTCACCGGCCGGGTCACCGTCACCCCTGTTCGGCACCGTGGTGCTGGACGAGGCGTTCTCCAAGAGCTCCCAGACGGTGGCGGCCCGAATCATCGATGCTCTCAATGTGTTCGGCCTGCACCCGCTGTTCGTCACCCCCAACAAGGAGCTGAGCCTGCTTCGGGCCAACACCCGCTCGGCCATCCTGGTGAACCGCCGGGGCCGCCAGGCCCGACTCACCGCCCTCACCTGGGAGGAGCTGGATCGGCGCCGGGAGGACAGCGGCTTCTCGGCCGCGCCGGCGAGTCGGGTCGCAGGGGGTCGGTCGGCGCAGTGAAGGCACAGTGAAGACACAGTGAAGGCACAGTGAAGACACAGTGAAGACACCAGGCGAGGTGGCAGCCCGGCTGGCCCGCCAGTGGCAGAACAACGAGCTTCGAGCCCTGCGCCTGCTCGACGCCTCCTCGTGGCCGTTGCCGATTCCCCTGCCGAAGCCGGCGCCCGCCGCGGTGGCAGATCGGTGGACCGAGGTCGGGGCCGGTCTCGAGGCATGGAGGGCGGTGGCGGTGGGCGAGGTGAGCTGGGTCGATGTGAGCTACCGGGCTACCGGTCGGCCCATCCCGGTGCCGGCGGTCTGGTCGCTGCAATCGGCTGAGGAGTGGGTGACGGCCTGTGAACTGGCCTCCGACGACGGCCGTGACGGTGGCCTCGGGCCGGCGGGGGTGTCGGTGCGAGCCGAGTTCGAGGGGCTGCGGGCGCTGCTGGCGGTGGCCGAGCCCCGGTACCACGAGCTGCTGGTTCGCCGGCGGGCGCTCTCGCTGGCCGTCGACCGATCGGAGGTGACCGAGGCGCTGCGGGTGGCCGAGGTGGTGTGGCCCGGTTGCGCCGGCGGTTTGCCGCTGCGTGCCCTGTCCCTGGCCGGGGTCGATACCAAGTTCTTCGAGCGGAACCGGGCGCTGGTGTCGGCCTTGCTGGATGTGCGTTTCGACGGGGCGGTTTCCGAGCTGGGGTTGGAGGGCTTCCTGGGGGCGGCCGGCCCCGAAGGGCGGTGGCTGCTGGTCGCCGATCTCGACGGCTCGCTGCTGCCGTTCGACCGGCTGCGGGTGACCGACGTCGATCTGGCCGAGCGGGGGCTGGTGACCCGGCGGCTGCTGGTGGTCGAGAACGAGCAGTGCCTGCATCTGGTGCCGGCGGTGCCGGGCACGGTTGCCGTGCTGGGTACCGGGCACAATGTCGGCTGGCTGGGTTCACCACGGTTCGACGGAATCGACGTGGCCTACTGGGGGGATCTCGACACCTGGGGATTGCGATTGTTGGCCGCCGCCCGCGCCGTCCGCCCGTCGTTGACGGCCCTGTTGATGGACGCCTCCACTTTTGTGGCTCATGAGGACCGGGCCGTGGTCGAGCCGACCCTGGCCGAGGTTCCGGTCGAGGTTCCGGTCGAGGTGCCGGGGCGGGCCGGTCTCACCGCGGCCGAGCGGGACCTGTTCGACTTGCTGGCCGGCCGGGAGCGGGGCCGCCTGGAGCAGGAGCTGCTCCCGGGCCCGGTGGTGGCCCGAGCGGTGAGGACATGGGCCGACGGTACATCGGCGGGAGCCGTCGCTGGTGCCTGATGCGCCCCTCGGGCCGGGCGACGCCCATTGGGGTTCGAGGTGAGGACACTTCCGCCCCCGACGCTCGCTGAGGCCGACATCGAAGTGGTCGACGTGCTTCCGGCCCATCTGCCCCAATCGGGCCCAGCGTCGTCGCCGTAAGCGCAAGCGCGGCAGCCCTGAAGCCCCACCCCGGCTTCGGCCCGACATCGGCGACCCGGGCAATGCGGGAAATCACCTTGATCATCAACGACGGCCTCGTCGTCGTGGGGAGCGATGACCGGGAGGGCTCCCACGACGGCGACGACGCAGGCGGCACCCGACAGCCCGAAGGCGAGCGGGAAGCTGCCCTACCTATGCGGCGCGCTCACACCGTCGGGGCCGAGGCCGAGCGGAACCGGCCCGAGGGAGTGATCTCGTCACCCAGGTCGAGGGCGTAGGAGTCGAAGAAGATCTGGGCCATGAGTTCCCGCCGGCTCCGGACCTCGGCCCTGTCGAAGATGGCCTTCAGATGATCCTGGACGGTGTAGGCCGACAGGTGAAGCCGGGCCGCGATCTGTTTGGTGTCGGCTCCCTGCAACACCAGTTGGGTCACCTCACGTTCCCGGGTGGTGAGGTCGAAGGCAGCCACCACCAGGGGCACGATGTCGCCGGTCGGGCCACCTCGATGGTGACGACGACATCGCCCGAGCCCCCACTGCGACCGGCCAACGGGGCGGCATGGAGCACGAACCATCTGCCGCTGTCGGAGCGGACCCGGATTCGAGGCGGAGCGGGGGCGAGCCCGGTCCGGGAGTCAGGGTCACGGTCAGCGGCGGCCGGGTCAGCGCCATAGCCGAGCAGTGGACGCTGTAGGCCGGGTGGTGTCCGAGCTCCGGCGACCGCTCAGGCGAGGGGGTCGTCATCGGGCGACAGATGATCGACGGCCTTGCCGTCGAGAGTGAACAAGTGGGCTCGACGCCACTCCATCCGCACCTCGGTACCAGCGGGTGGAGCCGGTGTCGGGCCCATGGCCTGCAAGGGAAGACCCTCGGCATCGATCATGACCAGTGAGGTTCGTCCCAGGACCGCCGATGAGCGCACCACGCCGGTCAACCCACCGGTGTCGTCGATGATCAGATCGGCGGGGCGGATGCCGACGATCATCGATTGGGCCGGCACCGATCGCCAGGTGTGAAGGGTTCCGGCCGGGGTGATGATCTCGGTGCGAGCGCCCGGTGGCCTACGGACCGTGCCGCCCAGCCGGTTGAGCGGCCACCGGCCGGTCAGCTCGGCCACCTCGAGGCTGTTCGGTCCGTCGTAGACGTGCCCGGACTCGTCGTGCTGGGCGATGGTGCCGCCACCGAGAACAGCGACATGATCGGCCAGCCCGGCGGCCACAGTCCAGTCATTGGTGGCAACCACCAGCGTTGATTCGGTGGCCTCGTGTTGGAGGCGGAGCTGGCGCACCCGGCCCCGCCGGGCCCCGGCATCGAGGGCGATCACCGGCTCGTCGAGCAGCAGAACCGCCGGTTCGGTCACCGATCCTCGAGCGGTGGCGGCCGAGTGTTTCTCGCCGGCCGATGACTCGGTGACCTTCTTGTCGCCCCGACCTCCGAGGTCGAACCGTCGCAGGTAGTCGGACACCCTGCGCCGCCGCGACTCCGGAGGTCGGTCACGCTCCCTGAACTCGAGCGGACGCTCGACATTGCGGGCCAGGGTGAGGTTGGGCTGCAATGCCGGCGTCTGGGCCACATAGCCAATCCCCCGGCGAGACACCGGCTTGTAGGTGACGTCGGTCGAATCGAGGTAGATACGGCCTGCGCCGACGGGATCGAGCCCGACGATGGTACGCAACAGCGAGCTCTTGCCCGAGCCCGACTGGCCCAGCACGGCCAGCGACGCCCCCGACTCGACACGCAGGTCGACACCCCGCAGAATTTCCACCCCGCCCCGATGGACGGTCAGATTCACCAGCGAGAGAGACGGCATCGATTCAAGTGTCCCACGCGCCGCCCGGCGGATCATCTCGGCCGGGTTCCTGCTCAACTTCGAGACCCCTGTCCCCTGTGATCGGTCGAGGTGGCGCGGGACACTGGAGCTGTGGTCCCGGCCCGGTCACGGAAGGCAAGCGCGGCCGGGGGCCCCACATAGGACGTTTGACCCTGTAGACGATCACCTTCCCGGCGTACGTTGACTCGCGACGGCAACGGTTTTGTTGGCCTGGTAAAGGCATGAAACGCCATGACCAAGGAGGGAGGATCGTCGGTGGCAGCGGAGAGAAACGGTGGAACCCGGATACCGAGCCGACGACGCATGTGGGCGGTACTGCTGTGCGTCGTCCCGGTGGCCGCCGCCATCGCCGGCTGCGGTGACGGCGACGATGCCACCACCTCCGCCCCGGACGGCCGGACCACCGCCGTGACGTCGGGTACCACCACGACCACGGGGACATCGAGCACCACCACGACAACCGAGACGTCGACGTCGGCCCCCGAGATTGAAACGACCTCCTCGACCGCCGGCGGTGGGGCGACCGTCGAATCGGTGGTGGCCGCCACCCAGGCCGTGTTCGACGCGGAGTTCGCCGCCAACCCCGACCCTCCGCCGGAGGTGCTGGGAGCAATGGAAATCTCCTGTGACCGCTCCGGCGCCGTCGCAGCCGGCGACGTCTTGGCTTGTACCGGGACACCTCGGACCGAGCCGGGCTTCGACCTCGACCCGGTCGGCATCCTGTTCGCCATCCTCGATGACGCCGGAACCGCAGCTTGGGCCACGGGCACCGATCTGCCGGGCAACGATGCGGCGCTGCGCAGTCTGGCCGCATCGGCGACCCCGGGACTGTTCTGTCGGGATCTCGTCGACCCCGACGCCCAAGTCGAGACCGGGTTCTTCGACGCCACCACCACCAACGAGTCGTTCGGCTACTTCCTGTCCGTCATCTACTGGTTCATCGAAGGCCGCCCCGATCGCATGGACGCCGACGGCAATGGCATCCCATGTGAGACCGTGCACGATGCCGACGGTGTCACCGCCATCTGGAACGGTGGAGACGTCGGATGACGGCGGTAGCGACGCGTCGAGCCGTGTCGGCGGCGATCGTGGCCGGCTCGTTCCTGCTCGGCTCCGTGGTCGCCGGCTGTGGCGACGATGACACCGACGGCACCACCGCGACCACCGACAGCTCACAGCCGGCCACGACCGAGGAAACCGAGCTGGATTCCACCTCGACCTCGGCCGAGCCGGATTCGACCTCGACAGAGGCGGATTCCACCTCGACCTCAACCGAGCCGCAGACCACCACATCGACCACGGTGGCTCCCAGCACCGTGGTCGGGGAGCTGGTCGCCGCCAACGACGGGTTCACCCTTGTCTCGTTCGGTGCCGAAGTCGAGAGGGCGATTGCAGTGCTGACAGGCGTGCTCGGCCCGCCCGCCGTCGACACCGGCTGGCAGGATCCGACCGATCCGGCCAGCGAGCTGTGGCCGGGCTGCCCCGGTGCCACGGCCCGTCTGCTGCAGTGGACGGGCAACCTCGGAGTGCTGTTCACCGACTGGAACGGTGACCTGTCGACCCCCGGCGGCAGTGTCTCCCAGCCGTATTTCGCAGGCTACGGCCTCTGGCCGACCTCGTCGATCCGGACCGTCGACGGGGCCTCACCGGGCATGACGCTGGCCGAAGCCCGAGCCATCTATGGCGACCGGCTCTCCGTCTCGGATCGCCCCGACGACGCAGTTGAGCTGTACTCGTTCGCCATAGACGGCACCGGGAGCCCGTTGACGAGGAACGGTCCATTGCGGGGTTGGCTGTTCCCTCCCGAAAGCGACCAAACTCAGGAGGGCCCGGGGGACTCGTGGACCATCGACGCCCTCACCGCCGGAGTGTCCTGCAGTACGCCCTAGACGCGAGTTCGCACCTCGATCAGGTCGCGCTCGGCCGGGTGCCGGCGGTGTCTGAGCCACAGGCTGCAATCGCTGTCACAGGGAATCACCACCATGGAGCCATGTGTATGTTGTGTGATGGTATGACCAAAGACGATCTGGAGCGCTCGATCGCAACCAAGATCTCCCTCCACGGGTTCACCATGATCCAGGTCGCCTCCAACCCGAGCTGGACCTATTCCATCGGTCTGGTCGACCGGCCCGGGGCCGCCGACCTCGTCTGTATCGGAGTCGAGGAATCCACCCGGTCCGTGCTGGTCGCGGACATGGCCGCTGCCATGGTTCGAGGTGAGGACACATCGGAGCCGACGCTGGCTGCAGCCGACATCCAGCTGGCCGACGTGCACCCGGCCCATCTGCGGGGGGACATGTTCGCCGCCTGGTCACGCTGGCGGGGCCGCCTACCCGAAGCGGGTGAGTTCCGCCAGATCGTGCTCGGACCGTCGTGGTTCTGCTCGTGCCACGCCCGGCAGGTGATCCGACTCGATGGTCCCTCCATGGTGTGCCCGGTCGGCCCCAATCGGGCCCAACGTCGTCGCCGGGGGCGCCGTAGGTAGTGGTCCTGCCAGGTCTGTCGCATGACAACGATCCCGGACGGGCCAGCGATCGCCGTGGAACGATTCGACGCCGATACCACCGACACCGTCGACCCGACTGCTCGGGTGACCGATGGCGCGCCATCGAATGGCTGGTCATCACCGAGACCAGGACGGACCGGCGGAGCGGGTTGGCTCTGATCGACCACCAATTCGATCTGAGCCGGTCGGTGTTTTCCGGGAGCGAGGCTACGGCTCGACCCGCAGGCTTGCGATGGGCACCTCATGGTCGGGCTGTGCTGCGACCAGGTGGACGCCAGCTGCGGGGTCGGGTCGTTCGGACCGTTCTGCTCTTCCGGGATCACTCGGGCCGAGATGACGGGAGCAATTCGACCCGGGAGGGGGATCCTCTCGTCAACGAGCCCAATCACGTTGGCCAGATTCCAGGAGCGACACCCATCTCGCCTGTCGCCGGGCGTGTCCTGACTCCGATATTGACGACTCGTCGGACAAGTCCCTGGCCGTCGCCGATTCCGGCCTCTACCTCGCTGGAGGCGTTGACGGGTCCGGGTGGAGCCCGCCGAGCTGGAGGTATTCTTGGGTCCTGGCTACGGCTCGGCTCCCGACGGTGGGTTGGCGGAGGCCAACTTCGTCGGTGTGCCGTGGCCTTGGTGGTGGTCGCTGAGTAAGTTGGGAAGGGAGAGCTCCGCCAAGGAGGCGGCTCGATGGGCCACAATGAGTCCGTGCCTATGAGTGCCTCCCAAACTGCCGGGGCGCGCGCCTCTCCCCTGGTCGGGCGCACCCAAGAGCTCGCACGCCTATCGTCTCTGGCCGATGGGGTGAGGGAGGGCGGCGCCCAACTGGTCCTGTTGTCGGGCGAGGCCGGCATCGGCAAGAGTCGCCTGGTCGCCGAGTTCGTGGCCCGGCTCGGTGACGCTGGTTGGGGGTGCCCCGTCGGCCACTGCATCGAGTACGCCGATCGGTCCCTGCCGTTCGGCCCGATCGTCAACGTCCTGCGATCGCTTCTCCTCGACAATCTCGATGAGGTCGACGAACTCATCGGTCACCACCGTGTCGATCTCTCGAGCCTGCTCCCGGAGCTCGGAGGCGATGACGCCGGCGGCCCGTCGAGGGCGGGCGACGTCGATCGCGTCTTCGATTCCATCTCGATGACGCTGACCGAAGCCTCCCGGCGACGGCCTGTTGCCGTCGTGGTCGAGGACATCCATTGGTCCGACGCCGCCACCCGTGATCTGCTGGGTTCGCTCGTTCACAGCCTGGGAACGGCCCAGGTCCTGCTCGTCGTCACCGAGCGTAGTGGCGCGGTGCCTCGCGGTCACCCGCTTCGAACATGGCTGGCCGAGCAGCGGCGGTTCCCCAACGTCACCTCTCTGGCGCTGGGCGGGTTGTCGCCGGGGGAGCTGGCCGAGCAGGCCACGGGCATCCTGGGCCATGCCCCGGACGACGCACTGGTCGAGGACCTTTTCGTGCGCACCGGAGGCAACCCGTACTTCGCCCATGAGCTGGTCGTGGCTCACCGCGATGGCATCGAGACGCTGCCATCGTCGCTCGCCGAGTTCCTCACCAGCCGGATCGAGCGATTGGCCGAGGACGAGCGGACGGTCTTGCGAGCCGTTGCCGTCGCCGGTGGTGCCGTCAGCCACACGATGCTGGCCGCCATGCTGCCGGACCTGTCGATCGGCCCGATCGTACGCAGCCTCTACGACGCATCGATCCTCGTGATCGACGGGTCCGACTATACGTTCTGGCACGCATTGCTCCGGGCTGCGATCCTGCGTGACCTGTTGCCGTTCGAGGCCGAAGATCTGCACCGCCGGGCTGCCGAGGCCATCGCAAACGACCCTTCACGCGGTTCCTCTCCGAGCGAGCTGGCAAATCTGGCCCTTCACTGGGGCGAGGCCGACGATCCGGACCGCAGCCTCGAGGCTGCAGTCGAGGCGGCGGACGCCTCTGCCGCCGTGGCGGCGTACGAGACGGCGGCAGAGATGGCACTGCAGGCCATCCGGGCCTGGCCCCGCGCAGATCGACCCGAGGAGCGCACGGGTCGCAGTCGGGACCACCTGTTTCTGCAAGCGGCCGAGTGGCTGGCCAGCTGCTATCGCGGTGCCGAGGCGGTTGAGCTCCTGACCGGAGCGTTGGCCGGTTGGGCCCGCAACCTCCCCGCCGCCCGGCGTGCTCTGGTGCTGGCCCGGATGGCTCCTATCGAGTTCCATCTCGGGCACCCGGCCGAGGCCGCCGTGCTCCTGGCCGAGGCGGCGCGGCTCGTCGCCAACGAGACCTCGCCCGAGGCCGCACAGGTGCACCATCGGATCTCGAAGCAGGCCCTCGCCGATGGGCAGATCCACCCTGCGCTCGACGCCGCCGAGCGGGCCATCGACATCGCCGCCGTGCAGGGCCCGACGGTCGTGCTGGTCGAGGCGCTCACGGCGAAGGCGCTGGCCATCGGGGTCACCCGTGACCTGGAGGCCGGAGTTGCCCTGGCCCGGGAAGCCCGTCAGCTGGCCCTGGCCGAGGGCTGCGTGTCGCAGGTGGCCAACACGTACCGGACCGAGATGCTGATGCACGTCTTTTGTAGGGGACGCACCGAGGCGTGTCTTGAGGCCAGCCGGCAGGGGCTGGCCTACGCCGATCGATACTGCGGCCCTCGTTGGCGCGCCGAGTTCCGACATGATCTGTGCGATGGATACATCGAGGCCGGCCGTCTGAACGATGCCAAGCCACTCCTCGATCAGCTCCTGGCCAGTAGGCTCGACGATCTTCGACGGCTCACCGTGCTGCAGGCCGCCGGGCTCCATGCGCTCTGCACCGGGTCCCTCGATGAGGCCGAGAAGCTCCTGGCCGATGCCACCCGGATCGCTGAACGATACGAGTCCGCCCAAGAGACCGGCCATCAGGTCCGCCTGCTGGCCGAGCTGGCACGTCGACGGTTGCGGCTTGACGAGGCGGTTGAGTGGATCGATCAGGCCCTCGAGCTCCAAGCGGACAGCGACAATCTCACCTACACCCGCGAGTCGATCGTCGAGAAGGTGCGCATCGTCAAGGCCTGCGTCGATCTCGGCCGGCACGACACCTCGGAAATGCTCGCCGATATCACTGCGCTGGTGCGGGCGTTCGACGGCCCCGGCGAGGCGAACGCGGCCTTCCGGTCGCTCATGGATCTGGAGCTGGCCTCGATCCATGAGCCGATCGATCTCGACGCCGCCGCCGTGACGATCCGGCTTCTCGAGTCGTCAGGGTTCCGCTACGAGGCGGCCCAGGTCCGCTTGCTGCGCATCGAACGGCTGATCGGCCTCCGCGCCGACCGGGCTGGGCTCGGGCATGAGGTCGGGGAGCTCCACGAGATCGCCACCACCCACGGGATGGCCTGGATCGCCGACAGGGTTGCCTCGCTGGCCAGAGCGGCGAGGATCGAGGTGCAAAACCCGGCGCAGCCGGAGCCTCCCGCCTCGACCGAGCCTGAAACGGCCTATCCCCACGGTCTCACGGAACGGGAGGTCGAGGTGTTGTCGCTCGTCGCCCAAGGGCTGACCAACAAGGCCATCGGGGCTCGACTCTACGTCAGCCCACGCACGGTCAGCACCCACGTCTCGAATCTGCTGGCCAAGTTGGGGGCGGGCAATCGTGGCGAGGCCGCTGCGGCCTTCCACCGGCTCGGCCTTGAAACGGTCGTCGACCTCGACCACTCGGTTACCGCCGATTGGGTGGGCCGGTGAGGCTCCAGCGTGCCGGCTTGCCGCACGGCTCCGACGTCCGGGTCCCAAGCTTGGCTTGACGAGATCGACGAGGTCGGAGCGGTAATGCTCGTTCACAGCGGCCCGCCGGCATGAGTGCCGGCGGGCCGCTCGCTGGTTCCGCCGCCTTGGCTCGGCGCCACCGTCGTCCGTGCTTGAATCACCATAAAGCTGATTCCGTCGCAGCGGATCCGTCCAATGACGTATCCGGGGTGACGGCGATGACGTATCGGGGTCGTTCGGCATGACCGACGGGCCTGGCTCACATTCGGCTGCTGTCGCCACTGCGTTGGCCACTATGCGGCCACCTCGGCACTATTGGCACAAGGAGCCGGTCAGGGCTCGAGGGTAGGCCGGTTCACGTCGATTCAGCGTTCTGGGTCGGCCGATCATCGGAGGGCCTGTCTATCGTGTCGTCGGCAACGCCGGTCAGGTCCCCCGCAAGCAGCCGATGCTCTCCGCCGGGAGACCGGGCCGTCCGCCCTCGGGCTCTCCGGTGTCGATGATGATCCCGGTCACGAAATCGTAGGCGATGCCGAAGTACTGACCGGGTAGGCCGGGGTACTCGTAGGGGGCGTCGCTTTCGCCGAAGAACGCAACCCAGTCGCCGGGGCCGAAGCCCGTCGACCCGTACGGAGCGGTGGCGGCGACCGCCGGTTTCCCGTCGGGCGGAGCGACCAGCAGCCAGCGAGCTCGGAACGAGGGGTCGTCCTGCTGCGAGGCTTTGACGTACCAGAAGCGGAGATAGTCGTACCTCGGGGCGATGATTCCGGGATCCTGCGGGCCCTCGAAGTACCGCATCTCGTCGATGACGAACAGGCCGGTGATCCCGTAGCGGGCCCGCAGCCCGTCGAGTGGCTCGGTACGCAGATCGTTTCCTCGCTCGGGCGTGACCCAACCCCCGGTGCAGTCGGCCGAAGGGCCTGACGGTGTGGGCGGCTCAAGGGCCCTGATGACCATCCCGCCGATCATGCCATCCAGAGTTTCACTCCCCTCCGAGGTGGCGCCGAGGATCACCGGTCCGACGACGTCGACAACGTAGAAGATGTAGCCCCTCTCGGTGGCCAAGCGGGTCGCCGGCAGGCCGGCTACGGTTGCCGCCGTCTCGGCGACGAGCGGCGGCGGTCCGATGGCGCCGAATGTCCCGGTCCGGAGGGCCTCGGCCAGGTCCTCAGCCTGCTCCGAGGCGTCCCGGCCCCGAATCCAGATCGAGTAGCCGGCGAGTAGTGGTTCCTCGGTGATGCCGTCGATGAGCGGGCCGGGTCCGATCAGACGGCAGCGGAGTTCCGGATCTCCTTCGACCGCCTCCCAGCCGGCTGGGATCGACACCGAAAAGGCGTGGACTCCGTTGTCGCAGAGAGTCGGCTCCGGGTCGGGGGCCGGCGTCCCGTTGGCCGACGGGGAACCGGTGGCGGGATCGTCGGTCGGGGGAGGGCTCGTGTCGGAGCTCTGGGTCACGGTCGGCGTCGGGGTGGCGGTCTCGCCACCGTCGGACCCGGTGTCATCTCCCCCGCACCCGGCCAGCAGCAGCAACACAACCAGCGTGGCCAGGACAGTCGGGTGCCATGAGCCCGGGCGGCAGGCGTGAATGAGCCCAGGCAGCGATTCGGCGGTGGTGTGCATAGTGGTCGCCGACGTCGTTTGTCGACCTCCTTCGCCTCTACCCAAGCTGGTCCCGGCCGGCGGTGGTAGGGGCTTTGGTCACCGACGGCGGGCACGACCCGATCCCTTCTTGGCGGGCAAGCCGATCCGGACCGTCAAACGGGGCCTCACCGGTCATGACGCTTGGACCATCGGCGCCCTCCCCGCCGGAGTGTCCCGCGATACGCCGTGGATTGACGTGACGATGGATGCGGTCCAGATCCAAAGTCGATGCTCTCTTCGGGATGTGAAGGCGCGTCCGATCATTCCACGGTAGTTGTCCGGCCCGATGCTCGATCCTTCGCCGTTTCGATCGCGCCGAGAGTGGGGCCGGTCAGGACTGGACGGAGCGCCGAGTGCTGTCGTCCAACTTCGGCTAGACGTCCGCTGAGAGTACCTTGATGCTGCCCAGTACCGGAATCAACTGGAGTCTCAGCTCCGGCCCGGCTTCGCTCGGTTCGACCTCGATGCGGTGACTGCCCAACACGTCGCCACCGCTCAGTTGCACCCTGGTTCCCGGTGGGACGAGCACCCTGGTCCCGCACAGGATGGACACGACGGTGAGCTTTGCGTCGGCGCCCGGTTCCGCCGTCGCGTCCACGCTGGTGGTGCTCATGACCGAGATGCTGACCTCGTCGCCCCACCCCGGCGGGAGAGCAGGTTTGTGGCGTCCAAAGACTTGGATGTACATATGACTACCTCTATTTCCAAGGGACCTGCGGTCACCGATACACGGGACCCCCTGGCCTGACTGCTACTCGCCGGCCCTGAGACGAATCGAAACACGCCGACCCGGTCGGGGACCAGGGTCCGAGGTCCTCACCTCGTACGGGACCGGCCTCCGGCTGTCAGCGCTGCTCGCGGTAGTCGGCCCGGGGGAAGGTGCCGAGCTGCTTCATCTTGTTGCAGAAGAACTGCAGTTCCTCCAGCGCATTGGCCACCGACGGTTCGGCCGGATGGCCGTCGAATTCGGCGTAGAACTGGGCGACGGTGAAGCTCTGATCGATGATGTAGCTCTCGAGCTTGGTGATGTTCACCCCGTTTGTGGCGAAACCACCCAGAGCCTTGTACAGCGCACCGGGCACGCTGCGAACCTGAAAGACGATGCTGGTGATGGCGGGTCCGTCGCGAGGATCGGGATCCATCGACCGGCGGGACATGATGACGAACCGGGTGGTGTTGCCGAGACGATCCTCGATCCGCGTCCGCAGGATCTGTAGACCGTAGATCTCGGCCGCCAGCTCACTGGCGATGGCGCCGAACGCCGGGTCGTTGCGCTCCGCCGCCTCCTTGGCCGCACCGGCGGTGTCGCCGAAATCCATCGGCTCGACCCCGAGCTCACGGATCAGCTCCCGGCACTGGGCCAGCCCCTGTTCGTGGGAGGCCACCGTCTTCAGGGTTTCGAGGGTGGCGCCCTCGGGTCCGAGCAGCGCATGGCGGACCGGCTGGAAGTGTTCGGCCACGATGTACAGGCTTGACTCGGGCAGCAGGTGATGAATGTCGGCGACCCGGCCCCCGAGGGTGTTCTCGATGGGGATCATGCCCAGCTCGGCGTCACCGTCCTCGACGGCGGCGAAGGCCTGGGCGAAGGTGTCATAGCCGATCGGGTCCATCTCCGGGTAGGCGACGGTACACGCCAGGTGCGAGTAGGCACCCAGGGCGCCCTGAAAGGCGATTCGTGGACGAGTGGACACCATGTCAGCCTAGCTCGGCCGCCGCCTCACGGTGTTTGATCGATGGTGGTGTGATCCATGGTGACCACGACGGTTCCCCGCAGAATACCGCTCTCGGCACGGCGGTAGGCGTCGGCCAGTTGCTCCAACGGGAAGCACCGGTCGATGACGGATCTCATCAGCTTGCGTTCGACTAGTTTGGTCACCTCGTCGAGGAAGGTCCGGCGTGTGGCGATCGGCAGGAGACCGGTTGCCGAGACGATCGCTCTTCTGCCCCCGACTCGTGACGTCCAGAGCATGTCGGCCAGGATGACCGGATCGGGGAAGGTTCGAAGATACACACCGGTGGCGGCCAGTGAACGACGACAGCGGCGATACGAACTCGTGCTCTCCGCGTCGAAGATCACGTCATAGACTTCACCGTTCGTCGTGAAGTCCTGTTGGGTGTCGTCGATCACCTCGTCCGCTCCCAGTGACTCGACGAGTTCCTGTTCGCTGGGGCCGCACACGGCGGTGACCTGAGCCCCGAGGTGCTTGGCCAGCTGCACTGCCGAGGTGCCGATGGCCCCGGACGCGCCATTGACGAGCACGTTCTGCCCGGCTTGGAGCTCGGCCTTGTCGTGCAGGAAGTTCCAGGCTGCCAATGTTCCGCAGACGGAGGCCGCCT
Source organism: Acidimicrobiales bacterium (assembly GCA_024638815.1). Classification (GTDB taxonomy): domain Bacteria; phylum Actinomycetota; class Acidimicrobiia; order Acidimicrobiales; family SZUA-35; genus JAHELU01. The sequence continues at coordinate 19,160 of JAHEJM010000071.1, forward strand.
CCTCGAACGTGGTGTTGGACGGCTTGATGGTGAGCAAGTCGTCCTCGGCCATGGTCATGAACTGGGCGAAACACCTGCATGCGCTGCCGGTCACGCCGAACACCTCGTCGGCCACCTTGAACCGGGTCACGTCCCGCCCGACGGCGGCGATCTCGCCGGCGAATTCGGAACCCTGGATGCGCTGTCGCGGTCGCAGGAGCCCGGTGAAGACTCGCGCCATCAGAGGCCGTCCGGTGCGGATGATGGTGTCGGACGGGGTGACGGCGGCGGCCCGCACTCTGATGAGGACCTCGTTGTCCTCGGGGGTCGGTGTCACCACCTCCTCCAGATGGAGGAGATCCAGCGACCCGTAGCGATCCTGCACTACTGCTCTCACCACGAACTCCCGGGGTGGCTCCCTCTTATTGCAGGCCAATCCTGCCGTCGCCGGCCAGAGCCGGAGGTCCTGATGTTTGTCCTGACTCGACCGCGACTCGACGAACCAGGATGCTCGTCGGAGGTCTGGTTGAGCACGACGTCGATCATCAGCTTCATGCCTCGCTGGTGCAACCCGGCGATCAGTTCGTCGACGTCGGCCGGCGTCCCGTAGCCCGGATCGACATCGCAGCGTTCGCTGATGTCGTACCCGTTGTCCCGGTGCGGGAGCGGTAAAGGGGCGAGACCCAGACGACGTCGACACCGAGGGGGTCGAGATGGTCGACCTTCGAGACCAGGCCACGGAGGTCGCCGATGCTGAGACTCAGCGAGCCAGCCAGCCTCCGTCGACGGGGAGCACGCTGCCGTTGATGTAGTCCGAGGCCGGCGATGCCAGGAACACGACTGCGCCGGCCACGTCGTCCGGCTCCCCCCACGCCCCGGCTGGGATCCGGTCGAGGATGGCTCGGGATC
>JAHEJM010000071.1:20147-21859 GCA_024638815.1 Acidimicrobiales bacterium
CTCGGACCCCTCGGCAGCCTGGGAGGTCGAGACGGCGACGACGTCGGCTCCGGCCCCGGCGAGGCCGGCGGCCACAGCCTGACCGGCGAGGCCCTAGTCGACGAGGGTGGCGACGTGTGCTTCGCCGACCTCAATGGTGAATTGGCCAATGACGTTGCCGCAGCCAACGAGCAGCGAGCCGCCAAAAACGGGGCCAGAGTCATGGCGGCCACCGTCGACGTCACCCGGCGCGAGCAGGTCCAGGCAATGATCGCCAAGACGGTCGAGGCCTTCGGCAAGCTTGACGTCAAATTCAACAACGCCGTTGTCAACAAGCCGATGAACTTCCTCGACGTCACCGAGGAGAACTGGGACTTCATCATGGGCATCAACGGTCTCGGCGTGCTCATCGGCATGCAGGAGGCGGCCAAGCAGATGATCGCCCAGGGCACCGGGGGAAAGATCATCAACACCGCCTCGATTGCCAGTCGCTCGGGCTACGACAATGTGGTGCCCTACTGCGCATCCAAGTTCGCCGTCGTCTCGTTGACCCAGTCCGGGGCCAGGGACTTGGCCAAACACAACATCACCGTGACCGGATTCGCGCCCGGTGTCGTCCACACCGAGATGTGGGAAACCCTCGACAAGGACCTCGTGGAGATCGGGTTCAAGGAGCGTGAGGGCCAGGCCTTCGAGGACCTGGCCGAGATCCTGGCTCTGAAGAAGGTGTCGGTGCCCGACGACGTGAAAGGGACCGCAGCGTTCCTCGTCAGCCACGACAGCGACTACATGACCGGCCAGATGATCCACATCGACGGCGGGTGGGTGATCCAGTAACCCGTGAGGCGGACATCCCGCCGGGAGAACCACATCAGCGACAACACCAGGCGGCCCTAGCCCCGTAAACCACGTGACCGGCCAACGGGGGAACCTCAAGTGTCGGAACAACTGGACGAGGTCGTCTGGTGAGCGGTCGGCCGCCGGTCAGGCGCTGGTTGCTGCCAGGCAGGTGGCCGGCGAGCGGTCGAATGTTGTCACCATGCTTGTGGTCTTCGTGCTCACGACTGGCGTCGGATTGGCTTTCGCCTGACTTGCGCTTCAGGGCGAGCTGCTGCAATTGCCGGTGGTGCTGGTTGAGCGGCGTGCCTTGCGGTTGGCGTGTCCCTCCATGCATCCGTTCCGCCTGCGCGACCTGATGCAGCCCGTGCTTCTAGGGGGTCGACCGGAGAATTGTGACTATCGGCTCTGTTTCCCATGGGCACCTCGGTCGACGATGGAGGCGGAAGTAGATGGCATGTGGAATCAACACGGTTCGGAGTGATGATGGTTTCGGTGGTCGGTGCGGCGACGCAGGTGGTCATGACGCTGGCCTTCGCCCCAAGGGGAGGGTCGGCTCATGTCGCACGGAGCCTTGCCGGAGCGCTCGGGAGCGATACATTGGATGTCACACTGTGCTGCGGGTCGATTGGTCCGCCGGGGTCGAAGTCCCATGCCGAAACGTTCTTCTCGGGCCTGGACGTCCGGGCTATCGACTTCAGCGAGGCGGCGGATTGGTTCTCGCAGGGCCGAGATCCGATGATGGCGCCGGTGCCGATGCATCCGTCGTTCGAGGACCGGCCCGGAGCGCCCGACCGGGTCTTCGGATCGATCAGCCCGGCCGAGTACGACCGACAGATAGAGGTCTGGAGAACCCTTCTCGCAGATGTTGGTCGGCCCGATCTCTACCATGTTCA
>JAHEJM010000183.1 GCA_024638815.1 Acidimicrobiales bacterium
CGTGATGCCGTGCTCATGGTTCGTCCCGCCGTCGGCCGACCACACCGTCGGCCGAGGTCATCGGGCAGCGGGGATCGGCGTCCATGGACAGCCAGGAATCCCGGACCCAGTGGTGGGTCGGGTCGTCGCAGAACGCCATCGAACGGTCTCCGCCCGGCCCGGCCAGCACGTTGAGGTAGTACATGGGGTAGCCGGGGGCGGCGATGCACGGACCGTGGTAGCCCCGAGGGATCAGGTAGACGTCGCCGTCACCCACTTTCACGTTCTCCTCGAACAGCAGGTCGGGATCGGTGTTCACGAGGTCGGGGCGGGGTCCGGTGTAGGTCCGGTGCATGCCGAACCCCGAGTCGCTGTAGGCCGTGGTTCCGGCCCTGCCGATCCGGAAGTAGTAGATCTCCTCGTTGTTGACTGCACACTCGGGCGAGTCGTCGTGCTTGTGGGGCGGATAGCTCGACCAGTTCCCGTCCGGGGTCAGCAGCTCGCAGCACATGAGCATGTCGGCGTGACTCCATCGTTCCGGGGTGAGGAAGTTGGTGACCTGGCGGGTGGCCGGGCCGCCGCCACGGGTCTCGGTCTCCACCTCCTCAGCCGCCCCGTACTTCGGCTCCAGAGCGTTGATACAACGGGCCATGGGCAGGGCCAACTCCACCCCGTCGCTCGACGACTCGGGACAGGTGACCGTGACCGACGTGTCCCGACCCACGTAGGCGAAGTCGGTAATCCGGCTGAACACGGTGGCCCGGCCTTCCAGTTCGAATTGGGCGCTGGAGCCACCGACCGGGCTTGCTTCGACGCGGCACGCCCCGCCGCTGAGAGGCAGAACGACCATCTCACAATCGTCGGTATCGAAGACTCTGGTCTCACCAGGGGACAGCGAGAAGACCTGTAGCCCGGTGTATGTCCAGCCGGCCCGGGCGTGGCTCACAAGAAGTGAGTGCGTGTCCGTTGCCAGGGATCCGGCCGGGAAGTGTCGCTGTTGGGTCATGTCTCCAGACCTCTCGTCTTGGTGCCGTTTCCGGTCGTCTCCAAGAACGGTACTAGTCTCATATCACATGCGGTCGTCGGTTGTGCTCCTGGTGTGGAGCGCCATGGTCTGGGCGGTGATCGGTTCGGCCTGCAGTCGATCCGATGCGGCGGTGGAACCGGTGGTCATCGAAGGGCCCGCCGACTTCCGTGCCGTGGTAGACGTGGCATTATCCGAAGCCCGCCGGCGACTACCGGTAGTGGCCGACTGCATAGAGGGATTCACCATCCGGCCCGATTGGAATCTCGATGATCGAGCCCGGTATCGCAGCGGCGTCATCGATATCCGGGTGCCGGCCACGGCACCGCGGATCGAGGAGGTTGTGGTCCACGAGGTTGCTCATCATCTGGACGCGACCTGTGACGGGCTGGACGAGGTCCGGCCCGAGTTCCTGGCCACTCAGGGTTCGACATCGGCGTGGGACTCCGGACCGAGCTGGGAGGAGACCCCGGCCGAACAGTTCGCCGAGGCACTAACCCTCGTGGTGCTTGGTCGGCAGCGGGCCCACAACGTCCGGGTGTCGTCCGAAGCGGTCGACGTGGTCCGACGTTGGGGCACCGCCACCGAATGAACCATCAGGCTCGGGTCGACAGCTCGTGTTCCAGTGCATCCAGGTCGGCGCCACCGGCCATCATCCGTACCAGCTCCTCCCGGGAGACCTCGTCCTTGGAGAAGTCGCCCATGACCGTGCCCCGGCGCAGGATCACGAAGTGATCTCCCACCGGGAAGGCGTGGTGCGGGTTGTGGGTGATGAAGATGACACCGATACCCCGGTCACGGGCCTGCGTGATGTAGCGCAACACCACACCGGCCTGCTTGACGCCGAGGGCGGCCGTCGGCTCGTCCAGGATCAGCACCTTGGCTCCGAAGAACACGGCCCGGGCGATGGCCACCGATTGGCGCTCGCCGCCGGACAGCGTGCCCACCGGCTGGTCGGGGTCCCGGATGTCGATGCCCATCTTGGCCATCTCCTCCCGGGTGGTCTGTTTGGCAAAGGCCTGGTCGTAGACCGTGATCGGCCCGATCTTCTTGGTCGGTTCGGACCCGAGGAAGAAGTTCCGCCAGATCGACATGAGCGGAACCATGGCCAGGTCCTGGTACACGGTGGCGATGCCACGGTTCAGGGCCTCACGAGGGGACTCGAAGAGCGTCTCTTCTCCCTCGTAGTAGTACGTGCCTTCCGATGGCAGATGGACACCGGCCAGGGTCTTGATGAGGGTCGACTTGCCGGCGCCGTTGTCGCCGAGCAGGCAGGTGACCTCGCCGGCCCGGACGAACATGGAGACATCCTGCAGGGCGATGACCGAGCCGAAGTACTTGGAGACCTTCTTCAGCTCGAGAAGGGGTGCGTCACTCATTGTCTGCCTCCTACCGCTTCATCGCCCGCTGGCGAAGCGCATTGTTGAAGATGACGGCCAAGACCAGGATGGCGCCCACGAAGACCTTGAACCAGTCGCCGTCGACACCGGTGATGATGATGCCCTGCTGGACCATGGCGAAAATCAGGGCTCCCAGCGCTGCGCCGAGCACTGATCCGTAACCGCCGGTGAGCAGGGTTCCGCCGACAACGGCGGCGATGATGGCGTTGAACTCCTGTTGGGTGCCCCGTAGCGAGTCGGCGCCGTTGAACTGCACGATCTGAAGGACGGCCACCAGGAACGCAGCAACCGCCGTGGTCATGAACAACGCTGTCTTGAGTCGGTTCACCGGCACGCCGACATTGCGGGCGGCATTGGCATCGCCCCCAACGCCGAAGATCCACGACCCCACTCGTGTTCGTCGAAGCACGAACACGAGCAGCAGGGTTATACCGACCCACCACAGAATGGCGATGTCGAAGTTGGCTCCGAAGATCGAGATCTTCTGCCCGAAGACCGCGTCCATGAATCCGAATCCCGGTGTATCGTCGAAGTTGCCGAGCTGGGACCGGCCCGTCCTGGTCCGGGGAATGGCGACGGCCAGGCCCCGGAATATGAACAGCGAGCCCAGGGTGATGATGAACGACGGCAGCTTGGTTTGCAGTACCAGTGTGCCGTTGAACCAGCCGACAGCCAGGGCCAGGATCAAGGTGAGCAATAATGTGGGAAGGAGTGGTAGCGCCCATCCTCCCTGAGCGCTTGACGTCACCATGAGCATGACGGCCATGCCGATGAACCCCACGAGAGATCCGATCGACAGATCGAATTCGCCGGCGATCATCAACAGGGAGACGGCCACGGCCAGAATCCCCAACGGAGCGGCTCGGTTCAAGATGGCGGCCGTGGTGGCCATCGAGACGAAGTTGTTGTCACTGGCGATGATGGCGAATCCGATCCAGACCACGACGAGGGCGATCAGGGCGCCGACCTCCGGCCTGCTTAGTAAGCGATCGAACCACGACACCTCGCGGACTCGTTCATCGGGTGCAGCTGCCGGTTTGTCAGCCTCGTCGGCCGTTTCCGGCGCTACCTCGGTTGTCATAATTCCCCCTTTTTCATGGTTCCCCTTGGTTGTGGTTCCTGGTTGGTTGAAAGGGGGTGTGGGCCGAGACCCACACCCCCCTTTTGCGGTTACGTGACTAGCGGAGGCCCTGGGCCGATGCCTCGATCACCGACGCGGCGGTGTCGGCGGTCACCAGCTGTGGACCGGTCAGGATGACCCGATCGACCGAGCCCAGTGGCACGGCACCGGTGTCCAGGTACTGGGTCAGCAGCGTGACCGGGAGATAGCCCTGCAGGAACTGAGCCTGGTCGATGGCGAACAGCATGTCGCCGGCGTCGATGGCCTCCAGCACCTCGGGAGCGAGGTCGAAGGTGGCCAGGGCAACATCGGAGCCCACCTCCTGCACGGCCAGCAGGGTTGGAATGGCGCCGGTCGGGCCGAGGGCGAGAATCGCATCCAGGTCATCGGTGGCGCCGAGCTTGCCGGCGATGGTGGCCTGAGCCCCGGTGGGATCGGCCAGCTCGACCGGGACCACCTCGACCGAACCGCCAAGACCATCGGTGAATCCCTGACAGCGGTCGTCAAGTGCGGAATTGCCCACTTCCTGGTTGATGCACAGGGCGTTGCCGATTCCCTCTGCCGCCATTGTCTGACCGGCGATGAAACCGGCCTCGTACTCGGTCTGGCCGACATGGACCAGCACACCGAACTCCTGGAAGGCGTCGGCACCGGAGTTCATGGAGATGACGGGGACGCCGGCGTCGACGGCGGCCTGAATGGACGGACCGAGGGCGTCAGGGTCAGGGATGGTGACGATCAAGCCGTCGGGTTGCGACGCCACGGCGGCGTCGATGATCTGGGACATCTCGACCATATCGAAGGTGCCCGGCGCCTGGTATTCGACCGTCACGCCCATGTCGGTTGCGGCAGCGTTGACGCCGTTCTGGGCAACCGACCAGAACGGGTCGGACGACTGACCGTGGGATACGACGACGAATCGGTAGTCCCGGGCCGATACTGCAGCCGAGTCCCCGGTCTCGGCGTCGGCGTCAGCCTCGGTGTCGTCCGCTGCCTCTTCGCCTTCGCCGTCGGCCGACTCCTCGGTGTCGGCCTCGGTGTCAGCCGCGTCATCGGAATCGTCCACGCTGCTACAAGCGCTCAAGGCCAGTATCAAGGCCGCCAGCAATGCCAGAAGCCGGTTGAATTTCCACATGAATCTGTACTCCCCTTTGATGTGTCTTTTGCTTTGTTGTTGGTTACGTCGCCTTCAGGCGGATGCCTGCAGCGACATCGCCAGCTCTTTCAAATAGTTCACGCTCGTCTCGACGTCGCGAAGCGGCCCTTCTCCCGGTGCCGGCTCGGGGCCGATGATGGCGCAGTCCTGTTCTAGTACGTACCAGCCGCTGTAGCCATCCCTTTCCAGAGTTGTCACGACGGCGTCAACCTTCAGATCCCCTTGTCCCAACGCCGGAAACAGCCCGTTCTGGACCGCGGTCATGAGTGTCAACTCATTGTGGTTCAATTGATCGGCCACGTCGAGTCGAGTGTCCTTGAGATGCACGAGCCCGACCCGGTCCCGGTGGCGCCGGGCGAAGTCAACCGGGTCCACCCCACCGATGGCGAAATGGCCGGTGTCGAGCACGAACAGCACCGACGATCCCTGAAGCACCCGCTCCACGTCGTCGGCGGTTTCGACCACGCAACCCACATGCTGATGTAGGACCTGGACCAACCCATGGGCCTCGCAGATGCCATCGATGCGGTCGAACATGGCGTACAGGTGTTGCCACTGGTCGTCGGTCAGGGGTGATCGAGGCTCCCAATCGGCCGATGTGACCGGCGCAGTATTGAAATAGCGAGCCCCCGCCGTCTCCAGCATCCGGGCCATGTCCTCGGCCTGATCGAGGGCGCGGTCTGCCTCCTCGGCTCGGTGGAGCACCAGGGGAACGAAGGCGGCCAAAAGGTTGAGCTGGTGGCGGCCCAGCACCTCTCGAAGCTGCTCGACGTCCATTGGGAGCCAACCCGTCGAGCCGAGTTCGGTGGCGGTGAAGCCTAGTTGGTTCATCTCGGCCAGGACTCGTTCCGGGGGCAGTTGTTGTCCCCAACCCGGTACTTCGCACACTCCCCAGGAAATGGGTGCCGTGGCCACTCGATCAAGCAGCGCCGGTCGGTCGTGGTTCGTTCTGGCAAGGTTCACAGCGGTCTTCTCTTCTTCTCACTCGTGGGCCACAGGCCATCGACGCCATAAAGTTGGAGCGCTCTACAAGTTAGGCCATTTTCGGCCGATGTCAAGCACATCTTGGCCGCGAATGAGAGGAAATCGGGCCTCGGGCGTCGGTGTGTGCCCTGCCCGAGGCGAGATCAAGGGGGTTGATTTAGAGCGCTCCAAGTACTACGCTTCGCCACGATGACCGGATCAGCACCAGGGGGATCGCGTACGCGGCCGCCGACCATGGACGACGTGGCCGAGGTCGCCGGGGTCTCGCGGGCTCTGGTCTCGTTGGTCATGCGCCA
>JAHEJM010000184.1 GCA_024638815.1 Acidimicrobiales bacterium
CGCCTCGTGATCGGAGGGGCACCATGGCCGGCTACGAACTGATCGATGCCCATGTGGCCTCCCTGGCCAGGGGGATGGCCTGGCGGCCCGACAACGACGACATCCTGGCCGAACTCACCGATCACCTGTACTCGGCGGTCGAGGGGTTGGAGGCCGGCGGTATGGACACCGACGCGGCCCAGCACCAGGTGCTGGCCCGGTTCGGCAATCCCGGCCAGGTGGTGACGGCCTTCGGCACCTCGGGTGTCGACGGGCTTGCCTTGCCCACCAGGTTCACCGTCGGCGCCGGTGTGCTGGCCATGGTGGCGGCAGTGTCGATTGTGATCTTCTGGGCCGGCTGGCTCTCGGCCGAGATGCTCGACCGGCGCCTCGGGGGTTGGGAAGGTCTCCCCCAGGTGGCCTTCATGATCGGCGCTCTGGCCCTCATGGGAGGCTTGGGCTGCACCGCCGGGCTGGTGGTCGGCCTGCACCGTCGACACGGAGGGTTCGGGCTGGTCGGCTACGGAGCGATGGTCCTGGCCGCGTTGGCCGTGGTGTCGAGCTTTGCCAGCTGGTTCGTGTTCGGATGGGGCGGCCTGCTCGCCGCCGCCATGCTTGCCATCGGGCTGGCCGTGATGCGTCGGGGCCTCGCTCCTCGCTGGGCCGCCGGCGCCGTGGCTGCCGCCTGGCCGCTGGCCGGTGTCGTCTATGGCGCAGCGTGGTTTTTCGAGCTGGGTGAACGGGATCAGTGGGGCGACTACCCGGAAGCAGTGGTTGTCGGGCTGACCGTGGGCTGCCTGCTCTTCGCCGCCGGGACCTTCGGGCTGGGCCGCTGGCTGATGTCCGAGGACCCGGTGCAGGTGCCCCAGCTCAGTGGCCAGTCGTCTCTATGATGGCAAGCCGGACCGTTCCATTCCGGCGATCGCTTTGATGGGTGCACGGTGAACAAGCCGCCCTGGACACTTCGGCAGGTCGCCCAGAGAATGAGGGCACGCCCATAATCGGAGGTGCTCTGGCGATGAACTGGTCTGAACGTCTGATCGCCTCCCTCGACGGCCGGGCCAAGCTGGTTCAGACCGCTCGAGGTGACGTCCAGGTCGCACGGGACGGTCACGGGCCGCCGGTGATGGCGATTCATGGTGGACCGGGGGGATTCGACCTCGGACTTGCCTGGTGCCGACACCTGCTGGACGGTGGCTGCGAGTTGCTTGCCCCGTCGCGGCCTGGCTACTTGCGGACTCCGCTGCAATCAGGTCGAACACCTGAGCAACAGGCAGATCTCTACGCGGCGATGCTCGACGCGCTGCAGATCGAACGGGCAGCGGTCTTCGGCTTCTCATCCGGCGGCCCTTCAGCGGTCCATTTCGCGGCACGACACCCGGGACGCACAACCGCCCTTCTTCTCGACGCCGCAATCCTCCTGCCTTTCGAGCCCCCCATCGGCCGACTCAGGCAGGCAACGTTGGAGTCCGGCTTCCTCGTATGGCTCTCGTACCAGTTGGCCGCCAGGAAGCCCGAGCTGGCGACCCGGTTCATGGTCGACGGCGTCTCCGACGGGTTGAGCAAGGATCAGGCGACGGCTGCGGCCGACTGGATCACATCTGATGCCACCCGACTCGAGATGATGCAGGACCAATGGATGTCAATCGCTCCGAAGAAGCACCGCAAGGCCGGATGGACCAACGACAAGGCCAACGAACGCAACCTGGCGCCGCTCCCGTTCCACGACGTCACCGTGCCGACGCTGATCGCACACGGTGCCAACGACGCCATCGTCCCCGTCGAGCACGCCACCAACGCCGCCGCCAAAATCGCCGGCGCCGACCTGATTGTCGTCGAAGAAGGCCATCACATTCTGTCCATCAGTCGCCACTACGGACCGGTGGCACAACGTCAGCTGGAGCTCGCCCACGCGACGTCTCGTTGAACCTCGGCACGAGCGAAGCCAACAGGAGGCTCGATCGGTCATCCATGATCACTGCCGCCGGCCGCTATGATGAAGGAGCGCTCCGTCCACGTCGACCCGCCGGCGACGGACCTTTGCGAGTTTGCCTTCGGCAAACATCGTGGGCTCAGTGTGTCCAACAAGGGGCGCCCGATGAGTCAGGGGCAAGAACGGAGTAGCAATGTCCACCCCCCACACCTTCACCGAGTTCGGTGTGCCCGAGCCCCTGGTGACCGCCCTCGACAAACAGCGCATCACCGAGCCGTTCGAGATCCAGCAGCTCGTCCTGTCCGACGCCCTGGCCGGCGGCGACATCCTCGGCCGGGCTCCCACCGGTTCGGGAAAGACCCTGGCCTTCGGCCTGCCCATGCTGGCTCGTGTCGGCCGGGGCTCGACGCGTCGCCCCCGCGGCCTGATCCTGTCGCCGACCCGGGAACTGGCCGAGCAGATCACCGTCGAACTGGCCCCGCTGGCCGCCACCGTTGATCGTCGGGTGCTGGCCGTCTACGGCGGAAACGGCATACAGCGTCAGATCACCGCGCTTCGCCGCGGCATCGACGTGCTGGTGGCCTGCCCCGGTCGACTGCTCGACCTGATCGATCAGGGGGCGGTGGACCTCGGTGATGTCGAGGTGGCGGTGGTCGACGAGGCCGATCGCATGGCCGACATGGGGTTCCTGCCCGATGTGCGCCGTCTGCTCGACCAGACCAACGTCGAACGCCAGACCATGCTGTTCTCGGCCACCCTCGACAACGACGTCAAGGTTCTGATCGACCGCTATCAGCGCAACCCCATCGAATATGTGGTGGCCGAACCGGAGCCCGATCTCTCCACCCTTCACCACCGCTTTGTCAAGGTGGACAAGCGGGACCGGGTGTGGCTGGCCGCCGACCTGATCACCGATCTCGGATCGTCGATTGTCTTCGTACGAACCCGCCACGGCGCCGACCGGGTGGCCCGCCAGCTTCGCCAGGCCGGGGTGAAGACCAGTCGCATCCACGGGGGTCGCAGTCAGGGCCAGCGGGATCAAGCGCTGCGCAGCTTTGCCGAAGGCCAGACCCAGGCCCTGGTTGCCACCGATGTGGCGGCCCGAGGTATCCACGTCGACGGCGTGGCCGGCGTGATCCACTACGACCCGCCGGCCGAGCACAAGGACTATGTGCACCGATCGGGACGTACCGGTCGGGCCGGCGCCGGGGGAGTGGTGGTGTCGCTGCTGGCCCCCGATCAGGTTTCCGAGTCGGTCAAGATGCAACGCGCCCTCGGCATCGACGGCGAGATCGAGCCCACTCCGGAACGGGTCCACAACCTGGAACCGGTGGCGGCGTCGGAGCGGCAAAAGGGCAAACCGTCGTCCCGGTCGAAGTCCACCCGCTCCCGACCCACCCGGTCGAGGTCCGCTCGATCGAGGTCCGGTCGGTCGGGATCGAAGGATTCGCGATCAGCTCGCCCGGGATCGAACCACTCGGGATCGAAGGGCGCACCGTCCGAATCCGGATCGTCTCGAGCCGAGGGATCGCCCCGCACGAAACAGTCCGGCAAGCCGGCTGGGAAACAGCAGGCAAAGACCCGGTCGGCCCGGCAGGACGGTGAGACCCGATCGGCCAGGCAGAACGGCGAGACCCGATCGTCCAGGCAGAACGGCGAGACCCGATCGGTCAGGCAGAACGGTGAGACCCGATCGGCCCGGCAATCCCCGGCCGGGAAGCCGACCAGCGGGGCGAAGGCCAAGGCCGACACGCAGCGCCCGAAGTCGAAGCGGTCGGGAAAGCCCAGGCCCAAGAATCGCAAGAACCGGCCGAAGCAGTCGACCAAGGGTCGCCGCCGCGCCGGCCAGTCGACACGATCGTAACCGGGCGGGAGGTTGCCCCTGCCGCCCAGGGTCGGTCGCCCGTCGCCGATCGGACGATGAAGCCGATCAGGTGAGGAACGGGTGCCCGAGTCGGGCGAACAGCTCGGTCACGAATCGCAGGGTCAATCCCCACAACACCTGCTCTTCGTTGTCCAACTCGATCCCGGGGAACGACGCCCCGGCCGGCGGGTAGTAGTAGTCGATGTGGCGGGCCGGATTCGCCAGCTCGACCAGGGGAACCCACAGCGTTTCCGCCACCTCGTAGTTGGGCGTCAGCGCCGGCCGTTCCCCCTCGAGCCAGAAGCCGTGGGCCGAGACCAGGACCAGCCGGCTGGTGGCCCGACCGCCATCCAGCTCCAACAGGGTGCCCATCTCGTGATCGTCGGTGAGCTCCAGGCCCAGCTCCTCCCGGGTTTCCCGGCGGGCGGTGTAGACCGGTGCCGGGTCGTCGGGGTCGGTGCGGCCCCCGGGAAAGGCGATCTGACCCGACCATGGGTCTCCGTGGTGGGCCGCTCGCTGGATGAACAGCAACTCGGCCCCGGCCTGACCGTGGCGGAGGACGGCGGCCACCGCCGCCCGATGGATGGCCTGATGGAACGGAATGGACGGCTCGTAGTCCGGGTCGAGCACCGACTCGATGTCGGCCCGGCCCAGTCGCCGTAGGTTCGCTGTGGCGGTCTGGTGGGTGTGGTCGGTGGGCTCGGTGGCCGGTGACGGCTGCTCGGGTCGGCTCACTGGTGTTTCGACAACAGATTCAGGGTCGTCTCGATGTCGTCGTCGCTGATGTCGAGGTGGGTCACCATGCGGATGGGGGAGGCGTGGCCGCTGATGAGAATGCCATTGGCGGCGGCGTCCTCCACCATGGCCGCCGTCCGGGGCCCCAGGTCGACAAACACCATGTTGGTGAACTGGCCGCCGACGGTGACCCCGTCGATGGCGCTCAGTCCCTCGGCCAGGCGGGCGGCTCGGGCGTGGTCGTCGGCCAGACGGTTGATGTTGTGGGTCAGGGCGTAGAGGCCGGCGGCGGCGATGATGCCGGCCTGACGCATGCCGCCGCCCAACATCTTGCGCCACTTGCGAGCGCCGCGGACAAGATCGCCCCGTCCCACCAGGACCGACCCCACCGGGGCGCCGAGGCCTTTGGACAGACACACCGACACCGTGTCGAACGGTTCGGCCACGTCGGCCGGGGCCACACCGAGGGCCACCGCCGCGTTCCACAACCGGGCTCCGTCCAGGTGCAGGGCCAGGCCGTGCTCGGCGGCCAGGGCCGCCGCCCGCTTCTGGTAGTCGAGGCTCAAGGGTTTGCCGTCGTGGGTGTTCTCGAGCGCCAGCAACCGGCTGTGGGCGAAGTGGTCGTCATCGGGCTTGATGACGGCCCGGACGTGATCGAGGTCGAGTTCACCCGAGTCCAGCATTCGGACCGGTTGGGGTTGGATGCTGCCCAGGACGGCGCCACCGCCGGCCTCGTAACGGTAGGTGTGGGCGTGCTCGCCCACGATGTATTCGTCGCCCCGACGGCAATGGGCCATCAGGGCGCAGAGATTGCTCTGGGTGCCCGAGGGTACGAACACCGCCGCCTCCTTGCCCAGCAGCTCGGCCGCCGCCTCCTCCAACCTGTGGACCGTCGGGTCGTCACCCCACACGTCGTCGCCGACCTCGGCGTCGGCGATGGCTCGACGCATTGCCGGGCCGGGGCGGGTCACGGTGTCTGAACGGAAGTCGATCACGTCTCCATCCTGGCACGGGTTCCGGCCCAGGGCAGCCCCGGTCATGGCTGTCTGTCGGCTGCACGTCGGCCCGTCGATAGCGCAAAGGGTAAATAGACAAGCTTCGACATGCGCCTATCACTTAATAGAAAACTGGATGATTCACCCAATTGGTTGTAAAGGGGTAACAGTGTTAGTAGAAATGTCTCTGCGAACAGGTGTTACCGCCAACATCTGCTTCGCTTTACAGCCGCACTGTGGCTGTTGCCGCCGCTCCTGTGGGTGCAGTCAAGGAACGATCGACTGCACCCACAGGATACCTTTCAGCCACTATGCGGTGGGTTGGACCCAACGACGTGTCCTCCCCCTCAGGAACGCACCGCCGGCGCCGGCTCCCCCTCCGGCGCCGGCGGCGTCTCCTCCCCGGTTCCCCCTCGTGGCGGGTGAGTACGGTGG
>JAHEJM010000072.1 GCA_024638815.1 Acidimicrobiales bacterium
ACGGCGATGGCAAAGCCGCCACTCTTGCGCACCGCTTCGAGAATCAGGAAGTCTCCGATGGCGGCCGGGACGCGTATGCCGGCGGCGACGGTGGCGGCGTCCTTCCACAGTTCAGCATGGTCCTTGCCCTCCTGATACGCCTTGACGATCGGAGCGCACCCCTCCGACTGCACGGCGACGAGTCGGGGCTTCCTGGTGATCCAGCCCATGGCTTCGAGCTCGTTGAACGCCTTCCACATGCCGATGATGCCGGTACCGCCCCCGGTGGGATAGAAGATCACGTCGGGAAGATCCCAGTTCATCTGCTCGGCGAGCTCGAGTCCCATCGTCTTCTTGCCTTCGATGCGATAGGGCTCCTTGAGGGTGGAGAAGTCGAACCACCCCATCTCGTCCTTGCCTGCCGCGACGATCTTCCCGCAATCGTTGATGAGACCGTTGACCCTCCACACCCGTGCGCCGAGCATCGCGATCTCTCGCACGTTCACTTCCGGCGTGTCGGCCGGGCAGAACACGTAGACCTCCATGCCGATACGGCTTCCATAGGCCGCCAGGGCGGCTCCGGCGTTGCCGTTCGTCGGCATCGCCACCCTTTTGACACCGAACTCATTGGCCATCGTGACCCCCATCCCGAGCCCACGGGCCTTGAACGAGGCGGTGGGAAGCCGCGATTCGTCCTTGACGACGATTGAAGGCGTCCTGAGGCGAGCCTCCTCGGACCGAAGGTGGATGAGCGGGGTCATGGTCTCCCCGAGCGAGACGATGTGTTCGGCGGCCCGAACCGGCAGAAACTCGCGGTAGCGCCACATGTCGGGCGGGCGCGCCGCCAGCGTCTCCTTGTCGATCGCAGCGGAGACGGCGTCCAGGTCGTAGCGAACGAGGAGTGGCTTGCCGGCAGCCGAGAGACCGTGGAGCCGGTCCGCCTCGTAGTGTTCGCCGGTGGCACCGCACTCCAGATGGGTGACAAACGTGCGACGATCGGCGGTCAGATTCTCGAATGGATCCATGATCCGGAGGCTAACGCAGGGCCTGCCGGGAACCGTGACCGCGTGCGGCGGAGGTCAGGTGGGAGGTGGCGGCGTCGCATTGGGATGCATCGGGAGCCCCACCGGTGTGGATCTGGCCGTGGTTCGTCGTGATCGCTGCTCGCTCGGGACTGGACTTGTTCCCCGAGTTCGCCATTCCCAGCACGAGGCTCGACGAAGTGGTGAACCACCTCGACGAGGCAGCGGAGATGCTCGTCGCGCTCAGCGCATTGACCTACGTGCTGGCCAAGCGAAGGCCAGTCTGACGGGCCACCGGAAAGCAGGCTGCGATCACGGGGCTCGTTCTGATGGGATCGGTCGCCGGACGCCGACTCGGTCGGTGAATCCGCTCCTCTGGTCGATGCCACGACGCGTCGTCGATCGTGATTCCTGCGCCGGAATCGCCCGCAGCTAGGATTGTCCACCATGGAACGTGCAACGTCGACGGTGGTCGTCGGAGGCGGTTCGTGGGGAACGGCCCTGGCGAACCACCTGGCGATCAAGGGTGAGCCGACCACAATCTGGGCTCGAGAGCCCGAGGTGGTCGAGGGCGTCAACACCGAACGGGAGAACCCGATCTTCCTGCCGGATGTCACGTTGGATGACTCGTTATCGGCGACGGGCGACCTGAAGCGTTCGATTCGGGAAGCCGAAGTGATCGTTAGTTCGGTCCCGACCCAGCATGTGCGGGCGGTCTGGTCGGGCGTGGCCGACGTGGTGCCGGCCGAGGCGTTGATCGTCACGGTCTCGAAGGGCATCGAGATCGACACGCTGGCGACGCCGTCGGCCATCCTCGCCGACGTGCTCGGCCAAGGAGCAGCGAGCCGCATCGTGGCCTTGTCCGGCCCGTCGTTCGCCAGGGAGGTTGCAGCTCGCCACCCCACCGCGGTGGTTGCGGCCGGCGCCGATGCCGACCGCACCCGCCTCGTCCAGGAGTTGTTCTCCTCCGAGGTGTTTCGTGTTTACACGAGCCCCGATGTCACCGGCGCGGAATTGGGGGGAGCGCTGAAGAACGTGATTGCGCTTGCGGCCGGAGTCGTGGAGGGCCTCCGCTACGGTCACAACACCATGGCCGCCCTCATGACGCGTGGCCTGGCCGAGATTTCGCGCCTCGGTGTCGCCCTCGGGGGTGACCCGTTCACCTTCGCCGGTCTATCGGGTATGGGTGACCTGATCTTGACCTGTACCGGGGGACTCTCCCGGAACCGTACCGTCGGCGTCGAGTTGGGACGCGGCCGCTCCCTGCACGAGGTCGAAGCCGAGATGAACATGGTGGCCGAGGGAGTGAAGACCACCAAGGCCGTGAAGCAGCTCTCGGAGTCGGTTGGTATCGAGATGCCCATCTGCGACCAGGTGTATGCCGTGCTCTACGAGGACAAACCGGTCGCCGATGTCGCCAGGGACCTGATGGTCAGGCCGCTCACGGACGAACGGGCGCGTCCCCCGGCCTGAGCATTTGCCGGCGCCTGTCGATGACGTCAGGCGGCCGGACGCCGGCGCACGTCGTCGCACGATAGTCGGCGTCCGAACGTGCGCCGAGAGTGCGAGAGGAAGCCGCCTACGGGCCGTTGGCGGTGTCGAGTTTGGACCAGGTGATGGGTCCGACGATGCCGTCGCGGCTGATGCCGGCGGTGGTTTGGAAGGCGATGACGGCGGTGCGGGTGGTGGTGTCGAAGGTGGTGTTGGGGGTGCCGGGGTTGTAGCCGAGTTGGGTGAGGCGTTGTTCGAGTTCGAGGACGGCGGGGCCGGTTGATCCGAGGCGGAGTGTGGGTCGGGTTGTTGGTGTGGGGGTTGGTGTCGGGGTTGGTTCCGGCGTGGGCGTCGGCGGTTGAGTTCCGGCTCTACACCCCGGTAGGGGTTGGAAGTCGAACCGGTAGGCGTTCTGGGCCATCCACTGGGCGAAGATGTCGGCCGAGAACGACTTGAGAGTGTGCATCAGCACCACGTCACCGGCCGACACCTTGGACAGCTCGTACCAGGTCCGGTTGAGATCCAACTCCCAGTCCCTGGTATCGATGTCCCACAGCCCCCAGTGGCTGTTGGAATAGCCGGCAGTCCAGCCGGCATTGGGCAAGCCGGCCTCCACCGCCAAGCTGTGGACCCGGGCGTTGACTGCCCCGTAAGGGGGCCGGTAGCAGCTCGGTACCACCCCGGTGGCGTTGGTGATGGCGGCACTGGTCCGCGTGAACTGGCTCAGCACCGAGGCGTCGGTCAGGGCGGTGAGGGTGGGATGGGTGTAGGAGTGGTTGGCGATGGCGTGGCCGCCGGCCACGATGCGGCGAGCAACGGAGGGATAGCTGTTGACCCTCGTGCCGACCACGAAGAAGGTGGCCTTGGCCCCGTAGAGGTTCAGGGTGTTGAGCACCCGGAGCGTGACGAAACTGTCGGGGCCATCATCGAATGTGAAATACACCACCGGCTTTCCCGGAGCAGCGGCGGTCGGAGCGGGTACCACCGCCGCCACGATCGACAGCAGCAGCACAACCGTGACCGTGGCCAGTGTGGCCCGGTTCCCCACCTTGGAGGCCGGCTTCCGTCTGATCGTGTGATCTGACACGCCCATGGAGGTACTCCTTGTACCTTCAGCATCAAGGAGTGTGGCGCATGCCAGTAGGGCCAAAAGGCTCTGCAGCCGGTCAGGACAGGATCAGTTTGGGGAGGCGAGCGATGACCGGCGGCTTCGTCTATGAGTCCATGGCACCGACCCCGCTCGATGTGGGGGCCAAGAACGATGGTCAGCCGAGAACGAAACTCGAGCGCACAGCGGCGGCGAACCGATCCCGACATGGCTCGTTGGTATAGAGTGTGCGGTTGCCCGCGGGCCGAAGACCTCTCAACTGTGAGACATTTCGAGATGTTCCTGATGGGCCGTCAAGAATGCCTTGCCCATCTTGGCTGCGCCGAATCTCCGGTACAGAAACCCCAGCAGGCCGGGGGCGGTGAGATCACTGATAGTCAGGCGATGGGTTACGCCATGGCCGGTGGCGACGTAGTGATGGGTGAAGTGTGAGTTTGTCGTCACTCTCGATCCGGCCTTGTACTCCTCGTCGAACTCGACGACAACACTGTCCGGGGCCAGTCGTGTCAAGATGTTGGTCCGCCTCATCAGTCCTTCGTTGGTCTCGATGGTCACGGAGTCGGCCTGCTGGTCGATCAAGCCTTCCCAATCGAATTGACGTCGGCCGCCGGGGTCCGGCTCGGGGGTCACTCCGACCGGCCCGGTCAGTATCGTCTTCTCCGGAATCCGCTCACACCCGAGAGGTCACCGGTTCACGTGGTGAACCGATCACCGAGACGACCGGTGAACCGATCGACGACCCCTCGGAGGCGGATCAGTGTGCCTGTCTCCTCATCGGCGGTGGCAGTGTGACCTGAGGCTTCGGCCCGGCGGCCTGCTCGATCGTCGATCTGGTCCTCGGGGCGATAACGGAACAGGTCGTCCCACCGGCGGTCGAGGGAGGCCAGCACGTGGGCGGGGGGCCGGGCCGTGAGTTTGCTGCCGTCCTCGACGGCGTCGAGGCGGCGTAGCTTGGCCACTGCGTCATCGACCTCGAAGTCGATGTCGAGGTGGCAGGATGTTCGCAGCCAATCCTCGACCTCGCTATCAAGTCGGGCCAGGGTCGTACCGGCGCCGCCCGCAGGCTGGGCCAACAGGAACCGGTAGGCCAGCAGCACCTCGGCCACCTCCTGCTGCTCGGCCGAGGACAACAGCGTGTGGATCACTCCCGGCCCGTCGGCCAGCGTACGGAAGTAGAGATTCTCCGACAGGGTCTTCAGGTACTCGACCCGTCGGTTCTTGAACTTCGTCCATTGCCGGAACAGGAAGCCGCCGAGGGTCATGGCACCGCCGAACAGCAACAGTAGGGCGGCCTGGTCCAGGTCGGGGGTTTCGTCCCGCAGGCCCAGCCACGCCCCCATGACCAGGGCGATCAGTCCCAACGTCGGCAACAGCTTGGTGGTGAGTACAACCAGACCCGACACCAGGGCCGGAACGGCCATGATGGCGGTGTCGATGGGGCGGAACCGGACCTCGGTTGAGGGGAGCAGCATCTCGATGTCGGCCCGGGGAACGTTCTGGAACATCTTCAGGGAGGCCAGACCGGGGATGAGGTTGCGGTCGGCAGGGTCGATCCCCCTTTCGTCGAACCACGCCTGGGGCTTCACTCTCGTGTGGATCACCACTCGGTCATCGACGGTCATGGTTTGCTCCCGGCTGTAGAGGCCGCGCAGCTTGGGGACGGTTACCGTCTCCGACCGCGCCCCACGGCGGAAGATCAGCACCTCGTCGTAATCGTCGAGGTCGACTTGCAGGCGGAGCGGGATCAGCGATTCCTCCTGCAACGCCCGGTCAAGCTCGGCCATGGTGACCGGGGTGTAGTTGGCGCCGTCCAGCAGGCCGCTCAGCTCGTGGGTCACGGTCTCGGCCGCCGCCGGGTCGTCGGCCATGTCGGCCCAGGCGTCGATGGCGGTCTGCTCCCGATCGTGGAACTCGAAGTGGTAGAGGGCGGCAACCAGGCGGCTGAAAGCCCGGAACCGGTCGGCGTCGTCAGGGTCGTCCCACGGTTCGGATGCCAGCTCCTCCTGCAACTGCCCGATCCGCCGGGGAACAAACCGTTCCCGCTCGGGTCCCGGGTCGTCGCCGGGTCGGGTTACCGCGTCGCGCACCGAGCCTCCCGGGTGCTGGTGGTCCCAGCCATGATGGCAAGGGTAAACGCCGGACGGCGGGTCGCCACCACGAGGCCGCTGTCCTGGTTCCCCGATGCCGTGCCAAGCTCCGTCGACGTCGGAGGTCTCGCAGGGGTCCTTGCCTTCTACGGTGGCCTGCGACTGAATTGAGCCGCTTCTCGGGTCTTGTCGAGTTTCACTTGGCGGCTTGGATGTTCACGATCATGTCGAGTTTGGGCGATGTTTGGCCGGAGGCCGAACTCGAAGCAACTCACAGAGTTGCCGTGAGCCGCCCCGTCGGCGAACACTAGGTCTTGGACCGCACCTTGGCCACCAGAGAGTCGAGGTGTGCGACGTGTGAGCCACGCCAGTAGATCCGGGCGCACCGTCGACAGCGGCGGAAGTGCTCGAAGTGTCTCCTGGTGAGGGGTTGAAGGAGGTGATCGACATCGCTCTTGGCCACCGGGACTATCTCACCGTTGCATTCCATGCATCGGGCGAACGGTCGCAGCGACTCGGCGAGCCCGAACCGTCGCACCACCTCGATCAACTGGTCGTCGGGGAGGACTGCCCGCACGAGATACCCGTGGACCACGATGCGTCGCTTCAACAGATTACGGTCCTTGGTGAGGAGGATGCGATCCTCGTCGACTGCAATGTCAGCCAGATCGCTGTCATCGAGCGCACTGTCACTGACGGCATCGAATCCGACGAGCCGCAGGTATTTCGCCAGCTTGCCCAGATTCACGTCCACCACGAAGCGGCCGATCGGTGGGTCGGGACGGAGACTGGACCCGGTGTCGAGCGATCGGAACACCGGATACACCCCGATCCGGTCGCCATCTTTGACGCGATAGGAGAAGTCGACCGGAAGGCCATCGACCACGATCAGATCGACCTCGGTGTGGGGGACACCGCATGCTTCGATTCGATCTTTGACGCTCGGCCGATCATCGAACGCAACCGATCGCGCAGCGGTGGCGTCGGACAGGAAGTCCGTCAGCTCCCCATAGAAGCGAAATGTGGCACAGCCCATGACGATGTCATTGTCGGTTGCTTGGCGGCGCCAAAGCAACCAGTGGGGTCATCCGGGATAGGATCGCAGTCCGGCTTCGGTCACGTCGTCGGTCAACCCACCGTGTTGTCGGCCTCGCCGATGTCATCGGGCTCGTCGACTGGATGTCCTTCCAGAACCTCGTACTCCTCAGGCTCTTTCGGTGACGGGGGTGGCTCCTCCGACTCGGCCGGCTCCGGGGCCTCTTCGAACTCGTTGTCGGCGTCGAGCCCGAAGACGCGGTGAGCGAGGACATCGGTCGATGTCGTACTGGTGCGGGCACCGAAGTAGAACGCGGCGATGGCGGTGATCAAGGTGACCATGGCGGTCGTGAGCTGCTTCGCCAGATCGACTTGAGCGGCGTTCGGTCGTTGTAGCGTGACGGTGTACTCGACGATGCTGCCATCGTCGTCTCGCACCGCCCGAGCGCCGGCCACGTCGGCCAGATCGAGGCTCTCGAACTGAGCGGGAGAGACCCCTTCGATCTCCTCGGTTAGGTTGTCCACCCCCGCGAACAGAAAGATCGCCAGCATCGAGAAAATCAGTAGCAGGACAAACGCGATCAGAGCCCGCACGCTGCCCTGGGGCAGTCCCAGCGCCTGGTCCGGAACAGCGAGGCCTGCACGCTTGAAACCCACCGCCACCAGGGCAAAAGTCACGAGCAACAGCAACAACATTGTGGCCAGGAGCACGGTGATGATCTCCTCGTCTCTGCCTCTATCGAGCACGGCGTTCCACAAGGCGACGATCAGCCCGGAGAGAACGATGCCGAAGGCGAAGACCCCCACCCAGAAACCCAGCCGCTGCCACCATGGCTGTTGGGGCGGCGGCGCCGTGTCATCGGGCGAATTCGCTGCATCCGACATGACATTGCCCCCTTGGTTCCGCCACCGGACCGTGGATTCCCGCTGGGCCCGATGTGGAGTAGGTGTTATGTTACCGATGAGGGGGAACGATGTCACTGCCGGAATACCCGCCAGCACTTGTGAACCGCTCACCGCTGACCGGTGGCACATTCAAGGGAAATCCGTTCCGGGGTGTACTCCACACCACAGAGTCCGACACGTTCACGCCGGCGCGGTCGACGTACTTCGGCCACAAGTCGTTTCCCCACTTCACGATCACCCACCAGGGCCCGAAGGTGGAGATCTACCAACACATCACGATTGCCAAGGCGGCACGAGCGCTGCGCAACTCGCCGGGTGGGGTGCAGACGAATCGTGCCAATGCCATCCAGATCGAGATCGTGGGCCGGGCCAGGAACGCCGCGTCCTTCTCGGATCCGCTACTCGTGGAGCTGGCCCGATGGATGCGTTGGGTGGAGGAGAAGACCGGGGTGAGGCGGGTGGCGCCGTTTGCCTTCCGGGGACCGGCGGCGTTCGGCATCAACGGAGCGGCCCGCATGACCACAGCCCAGTGGAACTCGTTCAACGGCTGGTGTGGGCACCAGCATGTGCCCGAGAACGATCACTGGGATCCCGGCCTCATTCCCATCGACCGCCTACTCGGCATCGGTGAGGACGGAATCGGCGTACCGGGCGAACCCCCGGTCGGAACGGCCAAGCACCGCTACCTGGTCAACAACGTCGGGCCCGACGATCACCTCAACTGTCGGGACGGACCCGGTGTCGCCAACGACATCGTCGGGACGTTTGCCAGCGGGCAAATGGACATCGAGGCCGCCGGCTCCAGCCCGGTTCTGGTCGGCACGTCGCTGTGGCGGGAGGTGAAGCTGGGGGAGACCCGGCGGGGCTGGGTGAACGAGCGGTTCCTGTGCCGGTATTGGGTCGAGGATGCAGGGACCTTCCCGGTCAGGGTCGCTCCGGGGGACCGCCTCAACGTCCGGTTCGGGCCCGGCACCGGCAACGCCGTTGTCTTGACCGTCGAAGCCGGTACACCGGTCGCCGCCACCGGCCTCGTGGCCATGATCGGTGCGGGCCGATGGCGGGAAATCGCCACCACGTCCGGTCCGGCCTGGGTCAACGCCCACTTCCTCGGCTCCGCCATTGCCGGCCCGGCTCCGACGCCCGAGGAGCCGCCGGCCGACGCCGCTATCGCCCAGGACTGGTCGCAGGTGCCCTCGGCCACGCGGCGCCGAATCGCCATGGATCTGCTTACCTCGACCTATGGCTACGCCAAGGAGGCGGCCGCCGGTGTGGTAGGCAACCTCATGAAGGAATCGGGCGTCATGCCCAGCCGTTTGGAGGGGAGCAGACCAGGCACTCCGCTGCGATCGCCGGACTTCGACGGCAACGTGCGGACCTGGACGCCGGAGCAGGTCAGGGACCGCAACCGGGCCACGAGACAGGGACCCAGGGCGCCGGGGGTCGGACTGGCCCAGTGGACGTCCGAACCGCGTCGAAGCAACCTCTTCACCCATCCATTCCAGGGCCAGGTTCTCGATGCCGGGATCCTCTTCCGGTTCGACGCCCAGATGGCCTATCTGGTACACGAACTCCACTCGGCCCCCTACGACGAGCGGGTGAATTCGGTGTTGACAAGGCCCGGGGTAAGCATGGAGGACGCCTCCGATGAGTTCGTCTACCGGTTCGAGGTTCCGGCAGCCGTCCTGGGGCCGGACAGGCGTCTCGCCCCTCGAGACAGCCCATCGGTGCAGAGGGAGTTTCGGGAGCGGCGGAGTCTGGCCCGAACCGCGCTCGGCGAGTTCGAACGAGCACACCCGTGACATCGAGACCGAGACCCCAGCCTCGGCCAGTGCCGATTGGCGACGGCAACAGGCTGCGGATCGAGCAGCTCAGGCTTGAAGATCTCTCGCTTCTGGGGGAGATCGACCGATCCGAGCACCAGCAATTTCGGTACTCGGTAGCGGGTGATCAGCTCATCTCTCGCCGTTTTGATTTCGAGGTGCCGGGTTGGGATCCGGTTGGTCACGGCGACCACAGTGTCACCGGCATCGTCAGCTTCGCCCAGCCCATCGTGGCCCGCGGAGCCGACTTCCTGGGTGCCTTCGTGGCCGACGAGCCGGCGGGCCTCGTCATCCTCGACACCAAGTTCGAGGCGGGTCTGAGCTGGCTCGCTCTGTTGTACGTCGACCGTGTACACCGGCGCGGCGGCGTCGCTTCGATGCTCTGGAGTGCAACGCTGCGGCGTTCCCGTGCCGCCGGCGCCGCCGCCGTTTATGTCTCTGCGACTCCCAGCGACTCCGCCGTCGGCTTCTACCTGAGCCGCGGTTGCCATCTCGCAACGCGCTCCGAGATCAATGATGGCCTCTATGAGCTCGAGCCCGACGATATCCACCTGATCTATGATCTGAGCTGAACAACCGCCGCTGGAGCATCCGACTTGCTGCGTTCAACGAACGTCATCCGCTTGAGTGTGGAGCATGGCAGCGCTGCGGGTGTGGTGACCGTTGTGGGCAACGGCGATGGTTCATCGCCGGGAAGTAGACGGAAAGACAGTGGTCTTCGGTGTCCAGGGCGCACTGTGGGGCAACGCCATGACCTGGTGGGATCACGGACACGGGCAGCGTCTGGAGTCAGCGTTTGGGCGAGGCCATTGCCGGACCACGAAAAGGTGAGACGGTCGTCTCCTGCCCATGACCTTCACTTTCACCACCTGGTCGGCGTGGCGTGAAGCCCACCCGAACACGCTCGCCCTCGATGCACGCCGCGGTCGCAGCGGGTTCGATCTGTCACAGATGTTGTTGGTGGTCGACTTCACCGATGAGGCCACGGCGTACGCCGTGGGCGACCTGCGCCGTGAGGGTGTGAGCCCATGACCCCTTCAGGCGTCCAGCAAACGCCCGATCCCCGGCACGGCCGTCACCGGGTTGCTGCCGGGTTGGCGCCGTCGGTTGTTCACGTTGGCCCACGCCGGACGGGTCGTTCCCGAGGGATGGGAGCATGCCGACCGGTTGACGATGGCGAAACCGACGATGATCGTGATTGGGGCCTGGGTCGTTCTGGCCTGGAACGGCTTCGGTCCTCAGGCTCTTTCCCATCTTGGGGCACTGACGAGGTTCGCGCTGGTCGGCGTCGACAGCCGGCTCGGCCCGGCGGGCGGGCTGTGGCTTGTCACCGGGCTGCGGCAACGAGGGGACTACCGAGGACTGGAGCCGGCCATCGCACCTGCATCGCTCGTCCGCTTGGCCGGCCTGGCTCACCAACCGCTGTTGGTGCAGGGTCGGTCCGAACCGACGTCAGATGCCGTGGCTCAGGCGCCGGGACAAGAACCAGCCGGCGGTTGCGACCCATGCGAGCCACGTCGACAGTGTGATGACCGCCACTCGGGGGCCACCGTCGTCGCGGGAACCCAGAGCATGAACGCACAAGACACGAACGCTATTTCGCCGAGTGGGCGGGATCGATGCCTAGGCTGAGGCCCAATCATTGTTCGCCCCACACCATCGACCGAGCCGATGACACCGACGGGAGGGCCGCTTCGTGTACTTGACCATCCGATTTCAGGCCTCCATCGCACCGGCGGCAACGACATTTCGACCGGCCCCGGGAATCGGCTGAATGGCGCCGCAGGTACCGGCATGGGTGCGGACCATGTCGACGGTCAGCTGGGCCTTTGTCGGCACCGTTCTGGCGGTTGGTTTGGTCGTCGTGGGGCTCGGCGCCGTCCGCGAGGTCGTGATTCCCGTCGTTCTGAGCGGCTTTCTCGCTGTCGTCTTCTCACCGGCGGTGGGATGGTTGGCGCAGCGCCGGGTGCCGCGGGCGCTGGGCGCCCTCGCCATTCTGCTGTTGATCACCGCCGTCGTCACCGTGGCCATCGGGGCGGTGGTCGTCGGCATCGTCGATCAACAGGAGAACCTTCGGGAGCGTCTGTCCGATGTGGTCTCCCGGGTGGAGGATCTCGTCGAGCAGAGCGCGCTCACCGACATCGTGGAGACGGTCCTCGACGGCGCCCAGGGTTCGGGCTCGTTTCTGCGGGATGGTCTCGGTTCGACGGTCGGCTCGGCCATCGGCACGGCCGGGGGATTCGTGTCCGGCACCGTTCTCGCCGCCGTGGTGCTGTACTACCTACTGAAAGACGGGCCAAAGCTGACCGAGACAATCATCCGTAAGCTGGGCGGCGACAGCGACGGTCGACTCGATCGGATTCTCCTCGACGCCGCCGGCAGCATCCGCTCCTACGTGAAGGGCCGAACGATCCTCGCCATCGTCCAGGGCGCCGCCCTGGGCATTGTGGCCGCAGTCGCCGGCGTGCCGCTGGCGTTCACCATCGGCATCGTCAACTTCCTCGGCGCCTACGTACCCTACATCGGGGGCTTCATCGGCGGAGCGTTTGCCGTCCTGATGGCCCTCTCGGTCGGGGGGATCGGTCTTGCGGTCTTCATGTTGGTGGCAGCCATCGGCATCAGCGTCGGTTTGGAGAACCTGCTGGAGCCCGCCCTGCTCGGGTCCAGTTTGGCGCTACATCCCATCGTCGTGCTGTTCGCCACGGTAACCGGCGGTCTGCTGGTGGGTGTCGTCGGCATGATCCTCGCCGCACCGCTGGTGGCGATCGGCCGCATGCTGTTTCGAGAGCTCACCGACACGGGTTTCTTCGCCCCGGACTCACTGCCGAACGCAGACCGGGGCCGCAACGAAGTGCCTTGAGTCCTACCGGACCTCGGCGTCGAGTGGGCCGGCGATCACCACCGGAGTGTCCCCATGGGCACTGCGTCGGTTGGCGCCCTATCCGCAGGTGGCGCTGATCGTACCGGTGCCGACATCGACCGGCGGGGGATTGCTGCCGTCGTTGGCCGGCTGTTTCAGCATCGGGCCCACATACGACATGCTTGCCCCGTCGACCGCGAACAGCGACTCGTCGAGGACTCCGTTCTCGCCCGGGGCCGGGTAGTAGCCGATCGGCCCGGGCTCCTCGTCCGGATTGGCAACGCTCAAGGCGATGCTCCCCATCCAGCCGTCGTCGACGCGATTGGCACCGGCGCCCAGGGTGATCTCATTGTCCCCGACCCGGTACGAGAACGTAATTGCATCGTCGGAGATCGAACAGTCGAGCGCACCGGGCAGCTCGAAAGACAGATCGAGCCCGTCGACCGACGCCGTGGCCTGACCCGGCGGCGCCGCGGCGACAACAGCGTTGGCCGAAGCGTCATCTCCTGAGGCCGCATCACCAGCCTCACCGTCCAAACCGGCGTCGGTGTCGGAAACCACTTCGGCTGAGTTTGACGCGTCCTCGCCGCCGCAGGCGCCGAGAACCATGACCACAACACCCATCATCACGAGAATCTTCTCCATCTTCGTTGTCTCCTCCCCCGAAGCCGGTCACCGGCACGTGACTTTAGCGCGTCACCGGCGCCGAGTTGCGTTCTCTCTGATGCCGTCCCGTCCGGGAACGAGAACCGCCGCGCCGCGGACCTGACCCGATGACAGGTCGGCCAGCGCTCGGTTGGCATCATCCAGCGGGTACTGCTGGTGATGGGTCACGAGCGGAATCCGCTCCGCCAGCTCGAGCAGCTCGGCGGCATCCCGGCGGGTCACGTTGGCCACGCTCTTGATGCTGCGCTCGTGCCACAAAAGTCCGTAGTCGAATGCCGGGATCCCGTCGAGATGGATGGCGTTGACCACAACGGTGCCGCCTCGATCGACGGCCCGCAGTGCATCGATCACCACCGACCCGACCGGGGCGAAGGTGATGGCGGCATCGAGCGGTTGAGGCGGAGATTCGTCGTAGGTGCCAACCGATTGCGCCCCGAGCGCCCGGGCCCGCTCCTGCTCCGAAGTGCTCCGGGTGGCGACGTGCACGTCCATTCCCTGGTGGAGAGCGAGTTGGAGCACGATCGTGGCCGACGCTCCGAACCCGTATAGCCCGAGCCGCCCGCCGGCGGTCAAACCGGTGGCCCGCAGGGCCCGGTGACCGATCACCCCGCCACAGAGCAGTGGTGCAACGTCGACATCGCCCACACCATCGGGCACCGGCGCCACGAACCGACCGTCGGCCACCACCGCCTCGGCGAAGCCGCCGTCCCGATCCCAACCGGTGAATCGTGCATCGTGACAGAGGTTCTCACGGCCTGACCGGCAGAATGCACACCGGCCGCAGGCGCCGGCCAACCACGTCACGCCCACCCGAGACCCGATCGACCAGTCGGATGCGGCGCCGGCGGCGATCACCTCGCCCACGATCTGATGACCGGGGACGATGGGGTGGGAGTGGAGTTCGAGGTCGCCCTCGACGAGTTGGAGATCGGTGCGGCACACACCGCAGGCCCGGACCTCGATCAGCACCTCGTCCCGGGTCGGCTCGGGCATCGGCCGGTCCACCAGGCGCAGCGGTTCCTGGGAAGCCGGGGCGGGCTCATCGAGTTCGGCAACCCGAACAGACTGCGTCACCGGACTGATCTGCGCCACAGCTTGAACAATACCGACTGACAAAACTTGATGCCACATTAATCAGGTTTTAGGTGTGGAGTGGTAGCCTTGAATCCATGAAACAAGTAGATCTCGCAGGATTAGCGGTTGAGGCCACCGCCGGTGCCCCGGTCGTGATCCTGCGTGAGCACGACGAGCCCCACCGTCTGTTACCCATCTTCATCGGCGGTCTGGAGGCGGCTTCCATCGCCATGGCCGCCACCGGACAGGAGCCACCGCGACCAATGACCCACGATCTGATGGCCACCGTGCTGGCTGAACTCGGCGGTCGGTTGGACTCGGTCGAGGTGAGCGAGTTGGAAGAGGGCACCTACGCCGCCGCCCTCAAGCTCGACGGCCCGATGGGTGGTCGGCTGATCGATGCCAGGCCATCGGACGCCATCGCCCTCGCCCTCCGTCTGGGCGCCCCGGTCTTTGTGAGCGACGATCTGCTCGATTCGGCCGGTTCCCTGCCCGTCATCGAACTCGACGAGGCCCCGGACGATTCCGTCATGCCTGAGGAGGCCATCGACGAGGCCGTTGCCGAGTTCCGAACCCTCCTCGACGACATCGACGCCTCGCAGTTCGAACTCGACGATCCCGGCTCGGAGACCGAGCAAGCCTGAGCTGTGGACCGGTTCACGGTCCCCACCACCTACCGGCGGCATCAACTCGGCGATGGTCGCCTGAACTGGGACATCTCCAAGTCGAAGGAGATCGACACCCTCGCCGCCGAAGCCACCCCCGAAGCCATGGCCCGAGCAGCGGCCGATTTTCGCTGCCGCAGTGTGGCCTTCACTTTCCGCACGAGACCGACGTCTGGCTGGAACCGACAACCCTGCTCCTTCCCGGGCTGCACGACAGCAACGTCGAGATGGACGCCATGACCGGTCGGGTGGTCGGCCCGGTGACCGGGGCGCCGCCCGACCTCCCGTCCAAATCACCAACTGACCGGGAACCAGCTTCCGGGGCGGTGACGAGCTTGTCCCGGTGAGGGCGTGGTTACCCGGTCACCGTGCCCTGGGGGTTGGTCAGGTCGGCTTCGATGTCATGGACAACCCGGCGCCAATGGGCCCGCATCTGCTCACGCTCGTCACTGCTGTAGAGCCGTTCGGTATGGAATCGCACAGTGCACCCGCTCTTTGCCGGAGCTACCGTCACTTGGACTGTTGCGTGATCGGGTCGGTTCACCGGTTGCCAGGTGAGGCGTATTCGGTCGAACTCCCGAAAGCTGCGGATCGTCCCCGATGTCCCGTCGGCCGTTCTGTAACGCTGGTCCTTGAACAGTGGGATGGCAACATCTTCGCCCAGCCAGGTGGCCAGTCCCCGGGGCGCTGTGAGGTAGGACCACGCTGTTTCGACGTCGACTGCGATCGTACGGGACACGCCGATCTGCCAGCCGGCGTCACGGGTCTTCCCGACGGGGCCGGCGCTCACGGCGGCGTGCGATGGCGGAGGCTTCGATTCGGTCACTTGTCCAGTCCGTCTAGGTCCGGTGGAACTCGTTCGAGCCGGTGCGAATCGAACCCCACAGGTTCATCGGCTCGAGATGGTCTTCGACATCATTGGCAAGGTGCCAGAGAGTCCGGATCACGTCCTGGCCATTCTCGGTCGTCGCCTGACCGGTCCATGCCGCCAGAGAGTCGTGATGATCGAAGTTCACACAAAAGGCCAGTAGGTCGCCTTGCACGAAGCCGACTATCGGGAAGATTTCACCAGGATTGGGTTCGCCCACGGCCGTCCGGTACTCGCCGGAGACAATCCCGGTGGTCTCGTCGACCTCCAGCTCCATGGAGGATCCCAGCTTGTTTGTCCAGGTGCCGTCGAAATCGAATCCCATGTGCCCTCGCTTGGTTTGCTCGGCTCGGGCCGGTGGCCCGGCCCCGATGGTACCGGGCCGACCTGCTGTTGGGCGAGACGGGCGCCCACACCGGTGAAGTCCGGCCGCGGGTCCGCGACCCGTTCAGCTCAACGCCAGGCGTGCCAGCAGCACAAGGGCGGCCAGGGAGCTGAGGGTTAGGATGGCGGGGCGGGTGTAGCCCCGGTCGACCACACCGCTGAGGGGACCGGAAAGGCGGAAGCCGACCAGGGCGGCAGGAATGAGAGTGAGCCCGAGCCAGATCTCGGTGAGGCCGAACCGATCGGCCAGCCGGAGGCCGACGAAGGTCATGGCCGAGCCGACAATGAAGAAGGCGGACATCGATCCCCGCACCTCGGGGCCGGACGTATCGGCGAACAGTAGGGCCACCGGTGGCCCGCCGATCCCGGCGGTGGTACCGCCGAAGCCCGACAGGACCCCGGCCGTGATCATGTTGGCCCGGGTCCTCGGGGCCGAAACCCCGGCGGCGATGGCTGCCACCGCCGCCAGCACCACGAGGGCCACGATCAGGCCGATACCCCGATCCGACAGCACGGCCAGGGCGGCGACCCCCACGGCGGTTCCGGCCACCCGGCCGACCAGGGCGTTGGTCACCGGGTCGAGATGCACCGAGCGCCTGTTCCGCAGCAGGATGAATAGGCTGAGGACCACGGTGGGGACGATTGCCGGACCGGGGACCAGGGTGGGGTCGAGTTGGACCAGGATGGGCATGGCCAACAGGTTGGCGCCGAATCCCACCGTTCCCTGCACTGTCGACGTCACCAGCACCACCACGAGAGCGGCGGCCAAGATCGCCGGGGACAGCGGCGTCACGGTCGCGTCGGCGGCCGTCTGCGACGGGATGGGAGCAAGATGTTCAGCCGGCCCGAACGGCTCGGGCCACCTCGGCCCATCGGCCCCGGGTACGGACGGCGAGAGTGTCGCCGGAGCCGAAGGCCGGGCCGGCCGAGTACATGACCACTCGGGACGCCGTGCCCCGATACCGGTCGAGTAGGCGGTCGGCCAGTTCGTCCCAGGTCGACACCACGGCGTAGTGCTCCAACATCTCGTCGGTGATGATGTCGACCATGCCGTCGAGATCACCGGCTTTCATTCGGTCCCGGAGCCGGGCCGTGGTGCCCTCGAATCCCAGGTCGTCGAACTGGAAGGCGTAGTTGGGGGTGGTGCCGTAGAACCCGATCTGGCGCTTGGCCGCCACAGCCATGGTTCGGCGCTCCTCCCGTGTCCCGCCGACCACGACGAAGACCGGGATGATCAGGTCGATGTCGTCAACGGCCCGTGCCGCCCGGATTGCCCCTTCGGCCACCGCCGGCTTCAGTCGGCCCTCAACATAGGGCATGGAGTGCAACGGATGGACGTGGACCCCGTCGGCCACCTCGCCCGCCACCCGGCACATCACCGGACCCACGGCCGAGATATCGACAGTCATAGGGTGATCGTGGGCTGGGGGACACCAATCCGGAGGCAACAGGCTCAGTTGGTAGAACTCACCGTCGTGGTGGAGGCGTTCGGTTCGGTTGAAGGCCCGGAAGCAGGCCTTGACCGCCAGCACATAGTCTCGCAGGCGGGCCGCCGGACGCTCGAACTCGGAACCGTAGCGGCGGGTCACGTGGGCCTTTACCTGGCTGCCCAGGCCGAGTCGGAACCGGCCCCCGGTATTGGCTGCGAGTTCATAGGCCGCGGCGGCCGACACCATGGGGCTGCGGGGAAATGCCACGGCGATCCCGGTGGAGAACTCGAGGCGGGGAGCGGCGGTGGCGGCCAGGGCGATCTGCATCCACGGGACTTGGCTGGTCTCGGTGAACAAGATGCCGGAGAAGTCGGCCCCCTCGAGCTGTCGGGCCAAACTGGTCACCTCGTCCCAGCTCGATGGGCCGGTCATCAGATCGATATCCATGGTGCCGAAACTCTACCCGTGCCCGATGGCATGGACCAGCAGGCGCTCGTGGAGCGGCTCGGCCTGTTCCAGTACCGACTGCAGTTGGGGGAGCAGGGTGGCCTCCTTGGCCCCGTACGGGGCCCAGCCGATGGAGGCGTGGACTCGGTGATACCAGTGGGGGGCCCATATCCCGTCTTCCGGTTTGGGGCCGGCCGGCCACGACAACATGGCGTCGTCGAAGGGCAGGTCGAGACGGCGACACAGCTCGCCAAGTACCCCGGGAGGGTCGAGCAGCAGATCCTTGGAGTCGATCACGATGGGTTCCCACCCGGCGGCGACCAGCCAGTCCAGGATCTCCACCAGTTCGACGAAGCCGGTCTCGTCCAGGTCGGCGTCGGGCACGTTGACCTGGAACGAGGTGAGCATGTCGAACGGGTTCCGGGTGAGCAGGATGTTGTCGTAGTCGACCAGGAAGCCACGGTCCAGTCCGACCAGATGCTTGGCCATCTGTTTGAAGAACACCACGGGAGTGGGGTAGGGGCCCGCCATGACGTGCTGTATCACCTCCCGACCGTCGGTATTCTGCGATGCCAACACATCGGCGGCGCCGGGATGGTCCCGGCCGGTCGTGGCCAGGTAATGGGCGTACAGCGGTTCGTCGACCACCGTGGTGTCGGCCCGCTGCCGCCACGAGTACATCATGGCCGTCGACACGTTGCGGGGGCTCGACCACATGTTGATCCGCCTGACGCCGTTGCGTTCGATGTCACTGCGTTCGATGTCAGGGTCGGCGGTCATGATCGACGGCCCGGCTCGGTGCTTGGGGCCCCGTTGGCGGCCGCCGACCGGGCCACGTCGTCGGCCACCGCCTGATAGTAGCGCTCCTGCAAACGGGCCGTCACCGGCCCCGGATACAGCCCGTCGCCGATGTGTCGACCGTCGACCTCCTGAATCGGGGTCAGTCCTCCGAAGGTGCCGGTGGCGAATGCCTCGGTGGCCGAGTAGACATCGGTGAGCGAGAATGGCTTCTCGTAGGTCGGGATGCCGTCGGCCCTGGCCAACTCCAGCACCACCTGGCGGGTGATGCCATGGAGGTTGTAGTGACCGGTGGAGGTCCACAACTCGGGCCCGGCCCCCGGGCCCGACCCGTCGACGACGATGAAGAAGTTGGTGGCGTTGCCGGTGGCCACCGCTCCGGTCGGGTCCAGCATGAGGGCCTCGTCGGCCCCCGCCTTGGTGGCCTGGATGAGAGCGATCACCTCATGAAGTTTGGAGTGGCAGTTGAGCCGCTGATCCAGAGTGTCGGGCGGTGGTCGGCGAACCGTGGCAGTGAACAGGACCAGACCGTCGGAGGCGACCTCGGGGTCGGCCACCTTGTGCTCGGCGATGATGACCATGTTGGGACCTCCCACCGTGTTCGACGGGTGCTGAGAAGGGGTTCGCTTATTGCCTCTGGTGATCATCAGTCGGGCATGGACCCCGTCGTGCATGTTGTTGCGCTCGACGGTGGTCCGGAGCGCTCGGACGACGCCCTCCCTGGGTCCGATGTCGAGATCCACGGCTCGGGCCCCGGCATAGAGTCGGTCGAGGTGCCGATCCAGGAACACGAACTGCCCGCGATGGAGGCGCAGACCCTCCCAGATTCCGTCACCGACAAGGAATCCACTGTCGAAGACCGAGATCTTGGCCTCGTCCCGGGCGAAGAACTCCCCGTTGATGTAGATCTCGACCTGTTGATTTCGTTCGTCGGCCAGGGCCGAGTGGGTGCTTCGGGTCACGCCCCATCCTCCTTGCCGCCCCTTCCAGTAACCGTCGGTCGGTTCACCGGTTCCGATCGACGGGCCCAACCGGGGCGGTCGGTCAGGCCCCGATGTCGACCGGCGTCCCCAAGGGTAGGAAGGTGGCCAACGCTTCGATCACGGTGTTGTCCACCCGGATGCAGCCATGGCTGACGGTGGTCCCGATGGCCCACGGTTCGTTGGTGCCGTGAATACCGATCACGCCTTCACCTCCGGCGAACGAATCCAGCACCTCGCTGTAGCCGGACAGGCCGTAGGCGTAGGGACCATAGATCCCGTCGGGGTTGCTCGGACGCAGCAGTTCGGCCAAGTAGAACGAGCCCTCGGGTGTCGGGGTCTGACCCCGACCGATACCGACCGGCGTGGTGAGGTAGGGAGCGTTGTTGCGAAACACGGTGAGGTTGAAGTCGTCGACGTCGACCTCGATTCGGTACGGATTGACCGACAGATCCACATCGGTGGTGCGAATCCAGGCAGTCGTGCCGTTGGGTCGAACGGGTAGCAACACCTCGATCCAACCGAATTCGAGCTGGGTGGACCCGGGCGATGTCATGGCCTGCAAAACGAGAGGTCCGCCGTGGTCGGTGGGGTTGTCGAGCCGGACCACAATCTGGTCCGATCCGGGCCCGGCATAGGCCACCAACTGGTCGACCAGGGCGTGGGCCACCAGGGTGGCACCGGCATTGTCGATAATCCCGTTGATCTCGGCCATGGCCGTCGATACCCGGGCGTCGGCGAGCGGTGCGTCGTCTGCGCCGGCTGAGCCGTGGACCGTCTTGTCGCCGATTGAAGGCGCAGGCTCGGATACGAGTCTCGGTTCGACGCCATCATCGGCCCCATCGAAGGGTAAGGCGTCGACGGCCTGGGATTCCAGGCTCGGAGCCGGCGCCGATTCGAAGCTCATCGACTGGGCGGCCGACGAGGCGCAGGCAGCCAGGACCACAGTCCCGACCGCCACACCCGTCGTCATCAGCCGACCATGGCGACTCATGATCTCAACCGGTGAAGTCGGGATCCGAGTCGGTTGCCTCGGCCGCCGGTGTCTCACCGGTCCCGTCGTCGGACTCACCATCGTCGGTTGTGGCCTGCGACTGGGCGGTTACCTCGAGCTGATTATCGATCGATGCCGGTGAGAGATCGGCCAACGCCGCCTCGACCGCGGCCACGTCCTCGTCGGAGCCGACCTCGCCGGTGACGGTGACCGTGTCGCCGGCGACCGTTCCCACCAGCCCGGCCAGGCCGGTGCCGGCCAGGGCCTCGTCGACCAGAGCTTGCAGGTCGGCAGCGCCCGCGCCGCCGTCGTCGGCTGCAGCATCCTCAGCAGCTGTGTCGTCGGCTGCAGCATCCTCAGCAGCTGTGTCGTCAGCTGTCGCGTCATCGGTTGCAGACTGATCGGTTGCAG
>JAHEJM010000185.1 GCA_024638815.1 Acidimicrobiales bacterium
TGCACCACGGCCACCGCCACCCCCTCCTCGGTCAACTCGGCCGCGGCGGCACCGGCCTCGGGCACCATGGCCCCGGTCACGACTATTGTCACGCCGGGCCTGGCATCGTCATCGACGTCCGGCTCGGCCTCGGGCTCGGCCAATCGGTAGCCGCCGGCCAACACCAGCCGCCGCAGGACGTCCTCACCGTGTCGATCCAATGCGCCGGCGAATGGGGCCTGATCGATGGGTCGGGTCGACAATCGGAGGTAGCAGGAGGCGCCGTCGGGTCGGCCCAGCTGGTCCAGGGCGTCGCACAGCAACCAGTCGACCTCGGTGGCGAACGCCGGCTCGGCATAGTGGAGATCGGGGAGCTCCAAACCGACCGAGGGGGTGATGGTCGACTGATGGGCCCCGCCCTCGGGGGCCAGGTTCACACCCGACGGGGTGCCGGTGACAACAAATCGGGAACCGTTGTAGATGCCGTAGATCAGAGCATCCAGCCCTCGCAGCACGAACGGGTCGTACACCGTCCCGATGGGAAGCAGGTGGTGGCCGTGGTGGTCGTGGGCCAGGCCCAGCTGACCCAACAGCATGAAGAGGTTCATCTCGCTGATGCCGAGTTCGATGTGGCGCCCCGACGGCGACGGCGCCCATCTCAACAGCCGCTCCGCTCCGCCGTGATCCTCCCGCTCGGTGGGCCAGAACACGCCGGTCTTGTTGATCCAGCCCCCGAGGTTCGTGGAGATGGCCACATCGGGGGCGGTGGTGACGATGCGCTCCCCCACCCCTTCGATGTCGGCCAACGAGGTCAGCACCCGTCCGAAGGCCTCCTGGGTCGAGACCGAACCAGAGATCATCGGCGGCCGGGCCCGCTCCGGTATGGGCAACTGTGGTCGGGGTACCGGCAGCGGATTGTTGATGTCGCCGCCAACCGCCCGGCATAGCCGTCCGGGCGGTGAGTCGGGATCGAAACGATCCAACTCATCGGCCTCGCTCAGGCCGACGGTGGCCCGGAACCGGTCGATCTGGTCCGGGCTGAGCAAGGCGGCATGGTTGAGGGGATCGCCGGCCATGGGAAGACCCCAGCCCTTGATGGTGTAGGCGAAGACCACACTCGACCGATCGTCGGCATCGCACTGCCCGAAGGCATCGAGCAGGAGGGGCAGATCGTGCCCGCCGAGATCGGAGACGAGCACCTTGAGGGTGGCGTCATCGTAGTCATCGGCCAACCGGGCAACCGCACCGTCGGCGCCGTCGAGGAACTTGGCCCGCAGGTCGGACCCGGATAGGGCGAACAGGGCCTGGTAGGCCTCGTTGCCCATGGTGTCGATGTGATGGCGGAGGGCGTCGCCGCCTGGGCGGTCGAAAGCCGCCGTCAACCGCGAGCCGTACTTGGCCTCGACCACATGCCATCCGGCGTTGGCGAAGAACTGCTTGAGTCGAACCGCGGCGATGTCGGGAATGACACGATCCAGACTCTGACGATTGAGATCGACGATCATGGTGAAGTTGGCCAGGCCCCGGGTGGCGGGATCGGCGATGGCCTCCCACACATTGCCCTCGTCCAGCTCGGCGTCCCCGACCAGGGCGATGAACCGGGCGTCGGGTTGGGCTCCGACGTGGGCGTCGATGTAACGCCGGGTCAGAGCCGAGAACAGCGGGGCCACCGCGCCCAGCCCGACCGAGCCGGTGGAGAAATCGCGAACATCGGGATCCTTGGTCCGGGACGGATAGGCCTGTAGCCCGCCCCGTTGCCGGAGCGTGGTCAGGTAGGACCGATCGA
This sequence comes from Acidimicrobiales bacterium, assembly GCA_024638815.1. GTDB lineage: Bacteria > Actinomycetota > Acidimicrobiia > Acidimicrobiales > SZUA-35 > JAHELU01. Next base: position 1,766 of record JAHEJM010000185.1, read on the forward strand.
GCTCTCCGGTCAGGTACTTGATGGCGTGATAGACCGGCGAGGCGTGGGGCTTGACCGCCACCTTGTCGTCGCCGCCGATGTGGCCAAACCACAGGGCCGTCATGATCGACACCATCGAGGCGCACGACGCCTGATGACCGCCGACCTTGATGGCCGTGGGCCCACGCCTGTTGGCCACGTCGATCATTCGAGTGGCCAGCCACAACACCCGCTGTTGGATCTGCTCCAGGGCCTTCAGGTCAACCGATCGTCGAGATGCAGTCATTGGAGCACAGCCTAGATTTCCTTGGTGGTCGAAACCCTGAACATCGCCGCGACTCTTCCACACCAAGGAAATCTCGAGCTACCGGCCGAAGACCGGGATACCTAGATTTCCTTGGTGGTCGAAACCCTGAACATCGCCGCGACTCTTCCACACCAAGGAAATCTCGAGCTACCGGCCGAAGGCCGGGATACCTGGATCGAAGCCTAAACTCACCCCATGCCACTCACCGATCGTGTATTGATGGGCCCCGGACCGTGCAACCCCTATCCCGAGGTCATGGCGGCCATGGCCCGCCCCATGCTCGGACACCTCGACCCCGAGTTCATTGCGCTGCTGGACGAGACCAACGAGCGGTTGCGGGCCGTGTTCGGAACCGAGAACCGGCTCACCTTTCCGGTCTCGGGCACCGGCTCGTCAGGAATGGAGGCGGCCTTCGTCAATGTCATCGAGCCCGGCGACGTGGCCGTCATAGGGGTCAACGGCGTTTTCGGGGGACGAATGTGCGACGTGGCCGCCCGCTGCGGCGCCGAGGTCGTGCCGGTCGAGATCCCGTGGGGTCAACCGGTCGACGCCGAGCAGATTCTGGGCGCCCATCCCAACCCGAAGGTCATCGCCGTGGTCCACGCCGAGACCTCGACGGGGGCCCACACCCCGCTGGCCGATATCGGAGCGGGCAAGGGTGACGCCCTGCTCCTGGCCGACTGTGTCACCTCGTTGGGAGGCATCGACGTATCACTCGATGACAACGGAGTCGACATCGCCTACTCCGGTACCCAGAAGTGTCTCGGCGTACCTCCCGGCCTGGCCCCGTTCTCCATGTCCTCCCGGGCCACCGAACACATCGTCGACCGTCCCCGGTCGTGGTATCTGGACCTGAACATGATCGCCGACTATGTGACCGGCGGCCAAGCCCGGGCCTACCATCACACCGCTCCGATCTCCATGATCTTCGGACTCCATGCCGGCCTTGGTGCCGTGCTGGATGAAGGGCTGGTCGAGGCCCAGGCCCGGCACCAGCGGTGCGGGCGACTGCTGCAGGACGGCCTGGCGAAGATGGGCCTGGAACTCTTCGCCGCAGAAGGTCATCGGCTTCCCCAGCTCACGTCGGTCTGGGTGCCCGGGGCTCGACTGCCGTCGGGTATGTCGGAGGCCCAGGCCCGAGCCGTGCTACTGGAGCGTCACGGGCTCGAAATCGGCGGTGGGCTGGGCGAGTTCACCGGCAAGGTGTGGCGCATCGGCTGCATGGGCCACACCGCCCGGGAACGCAACGTGGCCCTTTGCCTGGCCGCCATCGACGAGCTGCTGATCTGAGCCCGAGCGATCATGTCGAACCAGGCATTCCAAGAAATCACGGTGTCGATCGACGGCACCATCGGCCGGCTCACCCTGAATCGACCGGACAAGCTCAACCCCCTGAGCGTGACCATGCTGGACGAGATCGCCCGGGCCACCCGGTGGTTCGACAGCCGGCGGGCCAAGGTGGTGGTGATCGCCGGAGCCGGGAGGGCCTTCACCGCCGGCGCCGATCTGTCCACGTTCCAATCGACCGCCGACGACTCCGACATCGACACCTGGACCGCCGCCGACAAAGGCCGACGGATGGCCGACGCCCTGGAGTCGATGGAGGCGCTCGCCATCGCCTCCATCCACGGGTGGTGCGTAGGCGGTGGGGTGGTACTGGCCGCCGCCTGCGATCTCCGGATCGCCGCCGACGCTGCCCGGTTCTCCATTCCCGAGATCGACCTCGGCATTCCGCTGGCCTGGGGTGGTATCCCCCGGCTGGTGCGGGAGCTCGGCCCGGCCCGGGCCAAGGAGCTGGTGCTGACCTGTCGACCGTTCGACGCGGCCGAAGCGTTGTCGGTCGGCTTCCTCAACCGGGTGGTCCCGGCAGACGAGCTCGAGGCCGCCACCCATGAGCTGGCCGCCACCATCGACGGCAAGGCCCGCTTCACCATCACCGCCACCAAGCAGCATGTGAACGCCGTGACCGACCAGATGGTCGGCCCGGAGCGGTCATGGTCCGATGCCGGCACGCTGGTTCAAGCCCTCACCGATGCCGAATGCCGGGCAGCCCGCCGACGCTATCTCGAGCAACGCTCTCGATGATCACCGGCGATCCCGCCGTCGACCGTGCCTTGAGCACCGACATGACCATCGACATCACCACGACCGGTCGCACGTCAGGCCGGTCCAGCCGGATCGAGATATGGCTTCTCAACGTCGACAGTCGCATCTTCATCACCGGCACGCCCGGGCCTCGAGATTGGTATGCCAATCTCCGGGCCGATGACGCTCTCATCGTCCACCTCAAGGAGTCGGTGCGAGCCGATCTACCGGCCCAAGCCCATGTGGTCGAGGACCTGGCGATCCGACGACTTGTGTTCGAACACCCGAGCGCAGCCTGGTACCGATCACAGGCACCACTCGACGAGCTGATCGCCACGGCGCCGATGGTCGAGATCACCTTCGAATTGGCATCGGCCACGTAGGCCACCGGTCACGTTCGGACGGCCAGATTCAGCGCTTAATGACAACCCGCAGGGCGGCCCGGAGTCGGCCTTTGGCCCAGGATCCAAATCGTCGAGGCAGTTCGGGAAGCGTGGCCGACAGGTACTGATCGACCGCCGGGGCGATGATGTCGCCATGACTGGGATAGGGCGCCACCATCCCGTAGAACCGGTGAAACGGCACACCGGCCCGCATGGCCAGGCTGAACGGAAGCAGCACCTCACCGGCTCTGGGTCCGACGACGGTGGCGCCGAGCACCGTTCCGGTGAAGCGACGGACATCGACCACCAGCAGGGCATCATCGACCTCGTCGGTGTAGACCCGGTCCACGGCGGTGCCGTCGACGGTGATGCGTTCCACGTCCGGCGGCGCAATCTCGGGTTGGCTGCCGATGACCGCCACCTCGGGCTCGGTGAACACGCCCCGTACCACCGGCGGCTCATCCCCGATCGGCACCCGGGGATAGGCGATCGACTGGAAGACCCGGCGGCCCCATGCCCCGGCCATATGGGTGCTGCCCCCGGTGTCGGCCACATCCCCCACCGCCCAGAGACCGGGCAGGTTGGTCCGGCCCCGACGATCGGTGGCGATGCGTCCGGTCCCGTTCAGCTCGACACCAAGTCGTGACAACCCGAGACCCTCGGTGTTGGGTCGCCGGCCCACCGCCACCAACACCTGGTCGGCGTCGACCGAACCGGCCGAATGGCTCAACCGGTCGGTGGCGGCGTCGTAGCCGGTGGCTGTGGCTCCGGTGATCACTGCGATGCCGGACTCGGACAGCGATCGTGCCACCGTGGCCGAGGCCACCGGTAGGAGACCGGGAAGGATTCGCTCGGCCGCTTCGACGATCGACACCGTCGAGCCCAGCCGGCGGAAGGCGACCGCCATCTCGGCTCCGACGGCCCCTCCTCCGATGATGGCCAGACGATCCGGAACCTGCTCGAGTTCGAACAGCTCGAGGTTGGTGAGCATCCGGTCATCGGACAGACCGGGTATGTCGAGGCGGACGGGAGAGGATCCGGTGGCCATCACGACATGGTCGGCCTCGGCTTCCCACGGCGGCCTGTCGTCCGGCGTTATCCGGACCCGGCCGGGGCCGAGCAGTTCGGCCCGGCCGTAGCGGAGATCGATACCGTCCATCCCGCCGAAGTGCTCCTCCTCGTGATGGCGAAGCTCGTCCCGGCGGACTCGAACCCGGGCCAGGACGTCCGAGCCGTC
>JAHEJM010000186.1:0-3076 GCA_024638815.1 Acidimicrobiales bacterium
AGCGGCGCCGACGTGCGAGCGATCGTCTCCAGTGGGGAATCCGTTGACGGGACCGTGTTCGAGGGTCTTCCCGACGGGGTGGGCATCCGCCCCGGACCGTACCGCAACACCATTGACGTGTATGTCGCCCACGAGCAGACGACGGTCCCGTTCTTCGGATCGGCCGACTTCGTGGACGCCTCGGTGACGAAGTGGACCCTGGACACGAAGGGCCCTGATCGGGGTTCGGTTCTGGCCGGTGATGTCGCCATCTCATCGGACGACGGCTACCTCCGCTTCTGCTCGGCATCGATGGCCGGACCGGCAGAGGGCTTCGACGACTATGTGTTCTTCACCGGTGAGGAGACCAACGACATCGTCGATATCGACCCCGGTCAGCCTTTCTCGCCCGATCCGGCGGTTGCCCCCCAGCGCCAGGCCGGCTTGGCCGTCGCCCTGAACACCGAGACCGGCGACTATGACCACATCACCGGGATGGGGCGCCTCAACCACGAGAACACCATCGCCCTGCCCGGCTATGACGACATCGTGCTGGTGACCACCGACGACACGTTCAATGGTCCGTCGGCCCAGCTCTACCTGTATCTGGCCCAGGATCAGGATGCGGTGTTCGCCGACACCGGCTCGCTGTTTGCGTTCCAGGTGACGGCGACCGACGGAGGTCCGGTTGATCCGGCCGACGCGTTCAACAACGCCAACGACTACCTGGACATTCGTCCCGGCGATGACTGGGCGGGCCGGTTCATTCCCGTTCCCGACGACATCGCCGACGGGACGACCGACGAGGCTCCACAGGACGCTCTCGAGAACTGGTCGAACGACAACAATGTGTTCCAGTTCATCCGTCTCGAGGATCTGGCCTACGACAAGAACGACCCGAACGTCGTGTACATCGCCGACACCGGCCGATCCAGGGTGGTTCCCGACCCCGCCACCGGACGGTTGGTCCGGGGCCCGGGCGGCACGGTGGGCCTTGCCGACAACGGCAGCGTGTTCAAGATGGTGTTCGACGCCGACAATCCGACCGAGGTGACCAGCTTCTCGGTGCTGGCCCAGGGTGACGACCCAACCCAGGGCGCCTACGTGCCGTTTGTGGCCCCGGACAACGTGGACACCTCCAAGAAGAGCCTGATGGTGCAGGAGGACAACGACAACGCCAGGATCTGGCAGTACGACATGTCCATGGACGCCTGGCGAGTGGTGGCCACCGTGACCGACCCCGACGGCGAGTCGAGCGGCATCGTGGATGCCTCGCAGTGGTTCGGGCAGGGCCGGTGGCTGGTCACCGTTCAGGGCCACGGTGTGAATGTCGCCGAAGAGGTCATCGACGGCATCACGTTCAAACGAGAGTCGGGACAGCTACTGCTGATGACGATCCCGGCAAGCTGACCGCTCGGCCGGCCCTCGGTGCGTCGGTGGCCGGCCTAGTGGTCGCTGTCCCGGTTTGTGGAATCAGCTGTCACTGACGGGAGCGGGCGGTACGGGAGCGGGTAGTACTGGTGCTGGTGCCGGTGCCGGTGCTGCCGAGACCGGCGGCCCCGGAACCTGCGGTTCGGTTCGCGCCGCCTGCAACGCATGGAGAGCCACGGCGCCGGATCCGAGGAACCCGGCCACGGCAACAACAATCGACCCCACGAAGGGAATGGCACCGACAGCGAGGAGGATCACCGAACCGGTCAGCGCGGGGAGGTAGGGATGGCCGATTCCCTCCTGGCCTCCGGTGATGTACTCACCGAGCCGGACGCCGGCCACCACGAAGCCGATCAGGCCGATCGCCGGCAGCACAACAAACCAGATTGTCAAGGCGGTGGCGATGCCGATGATGGAGGAGAACAAGACGATTCCCACCGTCGGTGCCACGATCCACAGGAACAGTCCGGCGAGGATGGTCCGCCCCAGATCGGTGGTGATGGTTCGCCCCGTCCGCCGGGCAAAGTTCGGTGCCACTGCGGCCAGGGCCAGGGCGGCCAGAATCGTCATGACGGCCCAGCCGATCATGAACAGCACTCCGAGAATCCAGAAGCCGCGGGTGAAGTCCCCGGTTCCGGTCTGGATCGAGCCCTCGACGGTGGCGCTCGGATCACGGATGATGTCGCTTTCCACCAGGCGGATGTCGCCGGTCACCAGGGTGTCGGCACCGAGGTTGGCGGTGCCGTCGACCACCACAAGCGTTTCAATCGTGGCGCCGATCAGATCGGCGCGGCCGTCGACCACCACCACGGTGGTGGCCGTGCCTTCGAAATCGAGGTCGCCGCCAACGACGACCACCACGTCGAGGGTCTCGTCGGCCGGCACGGCAGCGTTACCGCCGAGCCGTATCAGAACACCCTCGTCATCAGCGCCTTGTGCCGCTGCTGGACCTGCCATCAGGGCTAGTAGGAGTGCCGTGAGTACGGCAAGTACAAGTGCCTTTCGCATCGTCGGAACCTCTCGTTCGGGAACGCCCAAACCGGTTGAGCCCTCTTTGTCTTCTCCTTTCACTCTCGTTGATCGGCCCTGGATGCGGCAGGGCCCTTTGACCCTCATTGAATTCGGTCGTGAACGGGCAGGGCCTCATCTCCGACAGGCCCAAACGGACCATGGCGTTGGCGGCTTCCCGGAGTCGGGTGCCGGACGCTCAGGTGTCCAGTGCCGGTGCGCGCTCTGCGGCGGGCGTGACCTGCGCCTGCTTGTCGTGCTGCCGCTTCAAGTAGATGACGACGGCCCAGAGGGCGAGGTTGGCGATCGTTGCCGCCGGGGAATCCTCGTAGAGGAGCACCGTGGCCAGCGGGATCGTGTTGAAGCTGGCGTGGATGACGATGTTCAGGAACACACTGTGGGTTCTCCGGTAAAACCAGGCGTGGAGGATGGCGGCGGCCACGATCCCGATGCTGAACCCGATGAGGCTTCCGACGATGGCGACCGGGGCCATGTCCTGCTGGACGAACATCATCACCACGATCGGGTAGTGCCAGACCGCCCAGGGCGGCCCGACGGCCCAGCCGGTGTCCCAGAAGTTGCGACCGTGACGCAGCTTCTCGTTGAGATAGCCTCGCCACCCGACCTCCTCAGTGCCCGATGTCAGCATCTGAAAGGC
>JAHEJM010000186.1:3176-5732 GCA_024638815.1 Acidimicrobiales bacterium
GGCTCGACGGCCGGATCGAGACGTGTCGCCACCACGCCTCCGACCAGAGGACCGTACACGCCGGGCAAGGAGAGGATGGAGATCCAGAACGCGGTCGTCAACGGTTCACTGTCGAAGGCGCCGGCCCAGACAAGATCGGCATTGAACAGCAGGTCACCGACGTCGGCCGATCGGCCGACCATCCAAGCTCCGATCCAGAAGACCCAGGTAAACCCGTAGGCGATGGCCAGGTAGATGAGGTGGTGACGCTCCCACAGCCCAACTCGTTCGTGCTCGGTCCTCATTCTGGTCCTGCTGACTACTCGGCGTTCCATCTGTTCACGCCCTCATATCGCCTGACCTGTGTCGGTGGTGCCGCCGAAAAGGGGAATCACCGAGCCAAGAAACGAGACCGGGATCTCCCGTGACGGTGTTCCGGATCGACGAAGGAGGTCGTTACCTCTGCCACCAGTTCCGTGAGTTGCTGCTCGTCGAGATGGAGCCGGGTGAAGCTGAAGACAGCGCTGTCGCCGGAGACATCGAGCTCAGGATCCGCTCCGCCTCCGCCACCACCGAGCGGAAGCTCAGTCTCAACAACTCGGCTGTGCCATCGGCGCCACAGCGGCGGTGAAATCGGCCGGGCGGTCAGACTCGAGTTGGACAAGTTGTCGGGCACGACGGTACCCGCACCTCACGACCGGAAGTCGGGAGGCGCCGGGAGCGGTTCTTACAGCGACGCCAGGTGACCGGCGATGATCTCGTTGACCTCCCGAGGCTGTTCCATCTGCACCATATGGCCGGCATCGCTCACCACGGTCACCGAGGCGAGACCGTCGGCGGCCGAGGCGTGGTCGGCCGGGATGATCCGGTCCTGCTCGCCCCAGATCACGGCCGTCGGTTTGGCCGAGAGGTCGGCTACCACGTCGACGTGTTGTTGACCGCCGGTGAACCAGACGTCACGGAGCCCCGACAACAACGGAATCACGCCGTCCATACGCTTGTAGCGCAGCAGGCCCTCGATCAACTTGGGGCCGACATGAGCGTCGTCGGCGAACAGCAGTGGAGCCACCGCCTTCATCTCCCGCTTGGACCGGGCGGTCACGAAGCCGTCGATGTAGGTCTGGTTGATCTCCGCTCCCAGCCCGGCCGGAGCGACCAGAACCAGACCCGATACTCGGTCCGGTTGCCGACCGGCCATGCGGGCGGCAATGGCGGCTCCCATCGAGTGACCGATCAGGGCTGCCGACCCGACCCCGATGACATCGAGGAAACTCCACACGAACGAGGCCAGCCCGTCGATCGATGGATCGGCGATGGCCAAGCTCGACTGGCCATGACCGGGCAGATCGAGGGCGATCACCTCATTCGATTCGGCCAGCGAATCCAGGTTGAACAACCAATTGTCGAGGTCGCCGCCGAAGCCGTGAAGGAGGACCACGGTCGGCCCCTCACCGATCCTGCTGTAGCGCACATTCACCTCGCCGACGGTGGCCAGGGAGTACAGCGCAGCTGCTTCCTCGCCGGCCTCATCGGCTTCGGGGGCAACGAACTCGGCCACATAGGCGTCGATGGCGCCGTCGTCGACCGACGCATCGGCCATCACCGCCAGCAGCGCTCCCACCGGATAGCTGCGACCGGCCTCGCCGACGATACGGCGAATGGTGCCGGCCGCCGGGGCCTCGGCCATGCCGGCGATCTTGTCGGTCTCGACGTCGATGATCTCGTCGCCGGCGTCCACCTCCTCGCCTTCCGATGTCATCCACTCGACGATCTCCCCCTCCGTCATGCTCAAGCCCCACTTGGGCATGACGATGGGGACGATGCCGGAATCCTCCTCAGCCATCAGCTGTCGGTGGCCCGTACGGCATCGGAGATGGCGTCGGCCGACGGGATGTAGGCGTCCTCCAGCACCGGTGCAAACGGCACCGGCGTGTGGGGGGCGGTGACCATGCGAATCCCGGACTTGAGTGATCCGAACGCCTCTTGGCTGACCTGAGCGGAAATGTCGGCGGCGATGCTGCACCGGGGATTCGCCTCGTCCACGCAGACCAGGCGCCCCGTCTTCTCCACGCTCTCGATGACGGTGTCGAGGTCGAGCGGCGACAGGGTACGCAGGTCGATCACCTCGGCCCCGATCCCGTCGGCGGTCAATGTCCGGGCCGCCTCCAGGGCGGTGTTGACCATGGCCCCATAGGTGACGATGGTGGCATCGCTGCCCTCGTGGACCACATTGGCTTCGCCCAGCGGGATCGAATACGGGGCTTCGGGGACCTCGCCGGGAAGATCGTACAGGCCTTTGTGCTCGCAGAAGATGACCGGGTCGTTGTCACGGATCGACTCGATCAGCAGCCCCTTGAGGTCATAGGCGTTGGAAGGACACACCACCTTCAGGCCGGGGAAGTGGGTGAAGACCGGGGTCAACATCTGGGAGTGCTGGGCCGCGGCCCGGAGGCCGGCCCCGACCATGGTCCGGATCACCACCGGGGTCTCGGCCTTGCCGCCGAACATGTAACGGAACTTGGCCGCCTGGTTGTAGATCTGGTCGAGGCAGACACCCATGAAGTCGATGAACATCAG
>JAHEJM010000073.1:0-19312 GCA_024638815.1 Acidimicrobiales bacterium
CGTCCTCATCGACGACGGCAACGTCGCCACGCAGGCCAGGGCCATCACGCCCGCTGGGGTTGACTGCGCACTCGAACTCGTCGGCACCCCGACCCTGCCCGACACGCTCCGGGCCGTCAGAGTCCACGGTGTGGTTTGCTTCACCGGAATGCTGTCAAACCAATGGACCGTCAAGGACTTCTACCCCATCGAGTACCTACCACGAGGAGTCCGTCTGGCCGCCTACGGAGGCGATGCCTCCGATCTTCCTCCAACCGTGCTTACAAGACTTCCTCGATCAGGTCGCATCCGGCCAGGCCACGGTCCCCGTCCACCGCACCTACACCCTGGACCAGATCCGGGAAGCCCACACTGACATGGAATCGGGCAAGGCCACCGGGAAGCTGGTCGTCACCACATGACGGCATGGTAGATGGTCACCGTGCTAGGTGATGGTGGTCGGTTCCGGGACGGCCTGGAACTGGGCCTGATACAAGGTGGCGTAGGCCCCGCCTCGGGCCAGCAGGCCGTCGTGGTTGCCCTGCTCCACGATTCGGCCCGAGTCCATGACCAGGATGAGATCGGCGTCGCGAATCGTCGACAGCCGGTGGGCGATGACGAAGCTGGTCCGCTCGGTTCGGAGGGCGGCCATGGCCTGCTGGACCAGGGCCTCGGTTCGGGTGTCGACCGAGCTGGTGGCCTCGTCCAGGATCAGCAGTTCGGGATCGGCCAGGAAGGCCCGGGCGATGGTGATCAACTGTTTCTCCCCGGCACTGAGGGTGGTGCCCTCGTCATCGACGACGGTGTCGTAGCCATGGGGCAGGCTGCGCACGAAGCGGTCGACGTAGGTGGCCCTGGCCGCGGCCACGATCTCGTCATGGGTGGCATCGGGGCGGCCGTAGGCGATGTTGGCCCCGATCGTGCCTTGGAAAAGCCAGGTGTCCTGGAGCACCATGCCTATTCGGGATCGCAGATCGTGGCGGGCCATGGTGGCGATGTCGACCCCATCGAGGGTGATACGGCCGGCATCGAGGTCGTAGAACCGCATGATGAGATTGACCAGCGTGGTCTTGCCGGCGCCGGTGGGTCCGACGATGGCCACCGTCTGGCCGGGCTCGACCGTCAGCGACAGATCCTCGATCAGCGGTTGTTCGGGTTCGTAGCGGAAGTAGACATGCTCGAACTCGACCCGACCGTCGGCTCGATCGGGGTCGACGTCATAGTCGGGATCCGGCGGCTCGGTTTCGGCATCGAGTAGCTCGAACACCCGCTCGGCCGACGCCACTCCCGACTGGAGCAGGTTGATCATCGATGCCAGCTGACTGATGGGATGGCCGAACTGGCGGGAGTACTGGATGAAGGCCTGGACATCACCCAGTGTCATCGTGCCACTGGCGATGCGAAGCCCGCCGATCACGGCGATGATCACGTAGTTCAGATTCCCGATGAAGACCATGATGGGCATGATCAGGCTGGACAGGAACTGGGCTTGGTCGCTGGCCCGGAACAGCCGCTCGTTCTGCTCGTCGAAGGTGGCCTGCATGTATCGTTGCCGGCCGAAGACCTTGGTCAGGGCATGACCGGTGTAGGCCTCCTCGATCTGAGCGTTGAGGGTCCCCGTGGTTCGCCACTGATCGATGAACTTGGTGCGACTTCGGCGCATGACCTGACCGGCGACCACCATGGTGATGGGCACGGTGACCAGTGCCACCAGGGCCAGCAGGGGTGAGATCACGAACATCATGATCACCACGGCCACCACCGTCAGCAGCGACCTCAACACCTGGGTCATGGTCTGCTGCAGGGTCTGGGCGATGTTGTCCATGTCGTTGGTGACCCGGCTCAGCAGCTCGCCACGGGGTTGACGGTCGAAATAGCGCAGTGGAAGCCGGTTGAGTCTGGCCTCGACATCGGTCCGCATGTCGGCCACCGCCAGCTGGATGGCGTCGTTGAGCAGGAAACCCTGGACGAACCCGAGGATGGCGGAGACGGCGTAGAGTCCGAGAGCCAGGGCCAGCACCTGGGCCAGCCGATCGAAGTCGAGCCCGGATCCGGTGCCGGCCTCATCACCGACACCGCCGATCACACCGTCGAAGATCACATCGGTGGCCCGTCCCAGCACCCGGGGGCCGTAGCTGGCGGTGGCAACGCTGGCCACGGCGCTTGCCACGCTGAGGGAAAGGCGGAGCCGGTACGGCCTGAGCCTGCGGGCCAACCGCATTGCCGACGGGCGGAAGCTGCTGGCTTTCTGGCCCACCATGCCACGGCCGAACGGTCCCCGCCCCGGACCGCCCCCGTCGGTGTGGATGCGCTCGGTGGCCTTCAGGTCGTTGGAGCCACCGGATTCGCCGTTTCGTGAAACGGAGCCCGGATCGTCGCCCGGTGTCGGGGCGTGGTCGGCCGCAGTGGTCACGCCTCAATGGTATGCCCTCGGCCCCGGCCGATGGCGGGCCGAACCGGCTTCGGTCGTTGGTCAGGTCCGACGGCGGTTGAATCCGGTGTACTAGATCGATCAGGGTATTGGGCGCGAACCGAGGGAGGAGTAGAACGATGAAGGGAGCCGTCTTCTTCACGAGCAAGTACGGGAGCGCCGCGATCGCCGACAGCCTGCGGATCCCTGGTCTCGTGCATGGACCACGTCGCCCTTCGGGGTCGGGGGAGGCGAGAACAGCTCACTCGCTGGGATCGGATGACACTCTTGATGGGGGCGCTCATGAACCGCGACCCTCAGGCGAGGAAATAGGAGCATGGTCGAAACCGTGCAGCCGACACTTTCGAAATTTCGACAACTATTGAAATATGTCCCGCTCGCCGTTACGCTGTCAAGGTGGCCGACGTCTTCAAAGCTCTTGGGCATCCCGGACGGCGCAGGGTACTGGAAGCCCTGAGCGACGGTCCCAGAACGCCGGGTGAGCTCAGCGATCAGCTCGGGATGAAGTTGCCGAATCTGTCGGCCCAGCTCTCTGTTCTCAAAGAGGCCGACATGGTCTTCGCCGAGCGCAACGGTACGTCGATCACCTATCACCTGAACATCTCGGTCATCGAGTCTGCCCTGAGCGCTCTCATGACCCGGCTCGACATCGGGAGTGCCCACGATGACTGATGACGCCCATACCCCGTCTCGCGGTTCAGCCCATCCTTCCAGCGGAGACGATCATGTCGATGTGACGGCTCCGCTCGACGAGCCGAGCAGCCGGCGCATCGACCTGCGGGTCGGGCTCATCACCTCCTTACTCGGTTTGGTGGTGACCATCGCCATCAGCGTCTACGGCTGGCTCAACACCGAGGCCGGTCAACAGGTGGCCGTCCACTTCGGCCCCGATGGTCAACCCGATCGATGGGGATCACGGCTCGAGGCCTTCGGGGTCATGCCCGCCGTCCTGGCGGGGGTGACGGTGCTGCTTGCCGTGCTACCTCGCATCGATCCCCGCCGTTCCGGTATCGCCAAGTCGATGAGGGCCTACAACCTGGTCTGGGCCGCGGTTGTCGTCTTCCTGACGGTCATCCATCTTATGGCCACCCGATCGGCGGTGTCCGAGACCGACAGCGGTATCAACGCCCGGCTCGTCGTCGTGGTGCTCGGTGTTCTCTATCTCGTCATCGGCAACTACCTGCCGAAGACGGGCAGCAACTGGTTCTTCGGCATCCGTACGCCGTGGACCCTGTCCGACGAGCGGGTCTGGACCGCCACCCACCGTCTCGGCGGCGGGCTGTTCATGGCGTCCGGGCTGTTCACCCTCCTCGCCGCCGTGGTCGGTCCCGACAGTGTGGCCATTGGTCTTGCCGTGGCCATGGCCGTGGTCACCGCCGTGGTCACCATGGTGTACTCCTACGTGATGTACCGGCGCCTCAACCCGCCGATCGAACCCTGAACGCGCCCGATGCTCAGGCCACGCCTTCCCGTTTGAGCTGGGAGTCGACGATCTCCTGATAGGTGGGGCAGTGCTCCAGCAGCTCGTGGTGGGTGCCAAGGCCTACCACCGAGCCGTGCTCCAGGACCACGATCTGATCGGCATCGGTGATGGTGAACACCCGCTGGGCCACGGTGATGATGGTGGCCTCGGCCGTGATCGACGCCAGGGCCGTCCGGAGCCGGGCGTCGGTGGCCACATCCAGCGCCGAGAACGAGTCGTCGAACAGGTAGATGCGGGGCCGTCGAATCACGGCCCGGGCCATGGCCAGCCGCTGGCGCTGGCCCCCGGACAGGTTGGTTCCACCCTGGCTGACCGCCGCCTCCAGACCGCCCTCCATCTGTTCCACGAATTGCCTGGCCTGGGCGATCTCCAGTGCCTGCCACATCTCGTCATCGGTGGCATCGGGCTTGCCGTAGCGGAGGTTGGAGGCCACCGTGCCCGAGAACAGATAGGCCTTCTGCGGAACCAGGCCGATCATCGACCACAGGGCTTCGGGGTCGTAGTCGTCCACGGGCACGCCACCGACGCTGACCGTGCCCGAGGTGGCGTCGAACAGCCGTGGGATCAGGTTCAACAAGGTGGTCTTGCCTGCGCCGGTAGAACCGATGATGGCCGTGGTCCGGCCCGGGCGGGCGGTGAAGGTGATGTCGTTGAGCACCGGCAGATCGGCTCCGGCGTACCGGAAGCCGACACGGTCGAAGGCGACGGTGCCGTCGGCGGTCGCCTCCATCCCGGTGCCGTCGGCCGGGGGCACGACCGAGGTCTCGGTGTCGAGCACCTCGCAGATGCGTTCGGCCGCCACCGAGGCCCTGGGGGCCATGACGATGGTCATGGTGGACATCATCACCCCCATCAGGATCTGGGTCACGTAGGTGATGTAGGCGGTGAGCGAGCCGATCAGCATCTGCCCGTCGTCGAGCCGGATGCCCCCGAACCACAGGACGGCCACGGTGGACACGTTCATGACCAGCATCATGGTGGGGAAGAGGGCGGCCATCCATCGCCCCACGTCGATGGACACGTCGGTGAGGCCGGTGTTGGCCCGATCGAAACGAGCGGCTTCGAACGGCTCCCGCACGAACGCCCGCACCACCCGAATGCCCGAGGTCTGCTCCCGGAGGATGCGGTTGAGATCGTCGAGACGGGCTTGCATGGCCCGATAGCCGGGGATCATGCGCCAGGCGATCAGCCCGATCAGCACCACCAGCACCGGGATGATGACGGCCACCAGCCATGACAGGCCGACGTCCTCCCGAATGGCCATGACCACCCCGCCCAAACCGAGGATGGGGGCCGTGATCATCATGGTCAGGGCCGTCATCACCAGCATCTGCACCTGCTGCACGTCATTGGTGTTGCGGGTGATGAGCGACGGAGCTCCGAACAACCCGACCTCCCGGGCCGAGAAGGTACCGACCTGGCGGAAGATGAGGGACCGGATGTCGCGGCCCACGGCCATGGAGGTGCGGGCGGCCAGGCGAACCCCGGCCATGGTGGTGACGATCTGCACCGCGGCCACCGCCAGCATGACGGCGCCGACACGGACGATATAGCCGGTGTCGCCGGCGACCACGCCGTTGTCGATGATGTCGGCGTTCAGGCTGGGCAGGAAGAGCGAGGCGATGGTGCCCACGAGCTGGAGCATGACAACGCCGACCACCAGGATGCGGTAGGGGCGAAGACGTTCGCTGATCAGCCGCACCAGGGCGGCTCGTCCGTTCACACCAAAAGCCTAGGCCCTCGGCCCGCCCGACGGTGAGCCGTACCGTCGGGCCATCCTGTTCCCGGAGGTGGCCGGGTCCAGTGCCGGCTTGACCCTGATTGTCGATGCTGGTTACGGTCGTGGGCAGACCACCAAGGGGGATCATCATGCGTCTGTTCCTGTCACTTGCCGCTGCTGCGGTCTTCTTCGTTTCGGGGATGGTGACCGCCGGTCAGTTGCCGGGGGACTTCGACCCCATTGGACCTACCGTGCAGACGTTGCAGGCGCCGTCGGGACGAACCGTGGCCTATGTCGATGATGGCGACGAAGACTGGACGCCGGTTGTGTTCTTCGGTGGATCGGGCACCAGCGTCCGGGTCATGAACCTGCTGGAGTTCGCCCACACCCTTCGGGGTGAGTTGGAGCTTCGCCTCATCTCGGTGGAACGCAACGGATTCGGTCAGACGCCGTTCGACCCGTCGCTTGGATACGCCGACTACGCCGCCGATGTCGAGGCGGTGCTCGACGAGCTCGGGGTCGACCACTTCATCGCCTTCGCCATCTCCGGCGGTGCGCCCTATCTGACC
This sequence comes from Acidimicrobiales bacterium, assembly GCA_024638815.1. Classification (GTDB taxonomy): domain Bacteria; phylum Actinomycetota; class Acidimicrobiia; order Acidimicrobiales; family SZUA-35; genus JAHELU01. Next base: position 6,183 of record JAHEJM010000073.1, read on the forward strand.
GAGTTCGTGTCTCGCAATCCCGATCGGGTGACGTCGGTCCATCTGGCCTCCGCCCTGTCGGAGACTCCGGACGACTCCTTCATCTGTCCTTTGGCCGATGATCCGGCCACCACCGGGTTCCTGGCCCAGAACCCCCAGGTGTGGTTCGCCTTCAGTCCCAACAGCCCGGTCCAACAGGTACCCGGCTTGCAGGACGAGGCCTACGACGACGCAGCCCGCACCTTCTTCATCGCCGGCCAGGGTGGTGACCCCGCCCCGCTGCAGCACGAGTTCGACCTGTACTGCAACCAGCCGCTGGCAAATGTGTCGGCGGTGACCGCACCGGTGCACCTCTATTACGGCGTCGACGACACCACCACCCCGCCCGACTTCCACATCCCGGTGTGGCAGTCGACCTTCCCCAATGTGGTGAATGTCCGGGAGTTCGTGGGTGTTGGCCACGACGCCCAGTACCGCCACTGGGACCAGATCATGGTCGAGATGGCCACCGGCCGAACCGATCGCATGCTGGTCTGCGACAAGGGCAAGACCAAGGTGGTGGATGAGTCCAAGGCCGACAGACTGCTGGCCAAGGGCGCCGGCCACGGCATGTGCGGCTGGTTCCAGGACTGAAGCGGGGGTCTCCACCCGGGTCGTCGTCGGATGGTGCGAGCGAGTGCCAGGGAGGCCGACTCGGGACGAACGCCCCTGTTCGGGCAGCACTGTCTTCGGCCACGATTGGGGCAAGCAGCGATCGATTAGGAGGGCTTTGTGGTCTCCGGCGAAAGCTCTGAGGAGGAACGGATCGGCTCACCGATCGGTGAAGCGGCGTTGCGCCGTCACGTCCTGGGCATCCTCAACCGTCATCCCACCGTTGGCCTTGCCATCGGAGTCGTGGGCGTTGAAGGCCTCCGCCTCTTTCACGGTCACGGCGTAGCCGACATCGAGTCGAAGAGGCCGATCACCGACGACAGCGTGTTTCGGATCGCCTCGATCACGAAGACGTTCACCGCTATCGCCGTCATGCAACTATGGGAACAGGGATTGATCGAACTCGACGCGCCGGTGGACGAGTACCTCGAGAGCTACGAACTGTTCTCGTCCAACGACGGGTTTCAGCCGGCCACGGTACGCCATCTCCTGACCCATACCGCCGGCCTTCCCGAGGTCGCTCGCCCCTGGGGCATCTTCCAACCTGACTTCGGGGAGAGCGTGGAAGCGGGATCTCACCTCCCGACACTGGCCGAGTTCTATCGGGGTCGCCTGCGAGTGGGCGCAGAGCCGGGCACCCGCTTCGTCTACAACAACCACGGTCCCGCCACGCTCGGGCAAATCGTCGAGGACGTGAGCGGCGAGACCTTGGCCCGCTACTTCCAGGAACACATCTTTGCCCCGCTCGGCATGGTCGACTCCGATCTGCTCCGGACCGACCGCCTCCAACGCCGGCTCGCCACCGGGTACGAGATCGGTCGGAGGAGGGTTCGAAAGATTGCAGAACGAGACATGGTCACGGCCGGTGCCGCCTCGATCTACTCCACGCCCGCCGACATGGCCCGCTATGTCCGTGCTCTCCTGGGCGAGGGCAGCAACGAGCGAGGAACAGTCCTCCAACCGGAGACCATGGCGATGATGTTCGAGGCTCACTACCAGCCGGATCCGCGCATCCCGGGTGTAGGCCTGGCCTTCTTCCGCACCGACCTCGACGGCCAGATCGTGGTTGGTCATCAGGGCTCACACCCCGGATTCCATTCCCAGATCTCGCTCGCTCCCTATGCCGGGGTTGCGGCGATGGCGTTCACCAATGGCGCCCACCAAGCCGATCTCTGGCTCCCTCACGAAGTGTTGCTGTTGCTCGGACGCCTGCTCGGCCCTTCGACGGAACAACAACAAGCGTTTGCCCACCACCCGGAGGTGTGGGCCGACGTCTGCGGCTGGTACCGACTCTCGGCCGGGCTCAACGACATCCGGCTTCGAGCCATGATGGGCGCAGGCGCCGAGGTCTTCATTCGCAGCGGGCGCCTGATGCTCCGATTCCTGACCCCTATTCCGGAACTGGCCGTCGGATTCGAACTCCACCCCGATGACCGAGACGACCCGTACATGTATCGGATCGACTTCTCGAACTCGGGTCTCGATCACATGCGCATCGTCTTCACCCACGACTCGTCCCGGATGACGACCAGGATGTACCTCGACCTGATGCCGCTGACCCTCGAGAAACAGTCTCCGTTCACCAACCCGAGACGATTGGCGAGCAGTGGACTTGCCGCCGGGGCGGCAATGATCATGGCACGCCACGTGTGGCGGTGAAGAATCGAGTCGCCGTCACGAATCCGGCGTGGTCCGAGCGCGTACCCAGCCCTCGAGGCTGTGATGCTCAGCCGTGGATGGCGTGGCCCAAAGCGGCCATGGAGGCCTCGGCCAGTCCTTCACCGATGGTGGGGTGGGCGTGGATGGTGCCGGCGATGTCCTCCAGCCGAGCCCCGGTCTCGATGGCCAGACCGAAGGCGGCCGACAGTTCGGCCACATCCGAACCGACGGCCTGGATGCCCAGCACCAGATGGTTGTCGGCCCGAGCCACGACCCGAACGAAGCCGGCGTCCACGGCCGAGCCCGGCTTGTGGTCGGGCGGTTCGGTGGGCTCGATGGTCATGGTGCGGCCATTGGCGGCCAGGGAGAAGCGACCCTCCACCACCCTGGTGCCAAGAGCCTCGGCCTGCCGGGCCGCCTCGTCCGGTGCGAGCCCGACGGTGACGATCTCGGGATCGGTGAACACGATGGCCGGGATGGCCACGGCGTCGAACGCCGAGGGCATGCCGGCGATGGCCTCGGCCACCACCTCGCCCTGCTTCATGGCCCGGTGGGCCAGCATGGGCTCACCGGTCACATCACCCACCGCCCACACATCCCGCATGGAAGTGCGGCAGCGGTTGTCGACGGCCAGGAACGGTCCGTCCATGGTCAGCGCCACGTTCTCCAGGCCCCACCCGGCGGTTTGTGGCCGCCGGCCGACGGTCACCAGCACCTTGTCGGCCGGGACGGTCTGCTGGCCGTCGGGACCCTCCACCAAGAGACCGTCGGAGGTCATGGCCAGCGCCTTGGTCTTGGTCAATACGGTGCCGCCCAGGGAGGGCAGAGTCCGGGTCACCGGGGTGGTCAGCCGTTTGTCGTAGGTCGCCAGTACCCGATCCAGGGCTTCGACCACCGTGACCTGGGAACCGAACTTGGCCATGGCCAGACCCAGCTCCATCCCGATGTAGCCGCCGCCGACCACGGCCAGCCGCTCCGGCACCTCATCAAGATCGAGGGCCTCGGTGGAGGACAGCACATCGCCGCCGAAGGGCAGGTTGGGCAGCTCGACGGGAACCGAACCGGTGGCGATGACCACGTGCTCGGCCGACACCGTGACCGTGTCGGGCCCACCGCCCGACTCGGCGGAACCGGCCTCGCCACCGCCCGACTCGGCGGAACCGGCCTCGCCACCTCCCGGATCGATCAGGTGAACCCGGGCCGTCTTGCCGTCGATCAGGGTTGCCCAGCCCACCAACACCTCGGCCCCGACCCGGTTCAGCAGGGCGCCGACACCGTGATTGAGTCGGGCCACGATCGAGTCCTTCCAGGCTCGGGTGGCGGCCAAATCGACCGACGGGTTGTCGACCGAGATGCCCATCAGCGGCGTCGAGGCCATGGCCTTGACCATTTCGTACTCCCCGGCGGCGTGGATTACCGCCTTGGACGGGATGCAGCCCACGTTGAGGCATGTGCCTCCCAGCGGTTGACCGTCGACCACGATCACCCTCAGTCCGAGTTGGCCGGCCCGGATGCCGCAGACATAGCCGCCGGGGCCACCGCCGATGATGAGGACGTCACACTCCTTGCGTCCGCCCGGCTCGGCCTCGCCGGTCACGTTCTCGCCGCTCCCGGCGGTGCCGATCGGATCAGCCACGGTCGTCCTCCTGCCCCAGGACCGGACTGGGGGCGTCCGCATCCGGTTCATAGCGGTCGATGAAAAGCAGGGCCGGTTGCTCCAGCTGGGTCCGGATGGCCTGCACGAAATTGGCGGCGTCCCAACCGTCAACAACCCGATGATCGAATGACGACGACAGGTTCATCATCTTGCGGGGTACGAACTCGCCGTCGATCCACACCGGCCGGATCACGATCTTGTTGACCCCGACAATGGCCACCTCGGGTTTGTTGATGACCGGCGTGGTGACGATGCCGCCCAGCGGCCCCAGGCTGGTGATGGAAATGGTGGAGCCGGTGAGATCCTGGGGCTTGGCCCGACCGGTCCGGGTGGCCTCGCTCAGTTCGGCGATGGCCGCCGCCGCCGACCACACGGTGTGGGCTTCGGCGTGGCGGAGCACGGGAACGATCAGCCCGTTGTCGGTCTGGGTGGCGATGCCGACATGAACGCCGCCGACGATGCGCAGGGTGTCCGTGCCGGCGCCGGCCACCTCACGCTCCCCGCCCCGGTCGGCCTCGATCATGTGGGCGTTGAGGTGGGGGAAGTCGGGGATGACGTTGGTCAGCGCCCTCACCAGGAACGGCAGGACCGTGAGATGGGGGCGGTCGTGGGCCCGAGGCTGGTCCCGGCTCTCCCGGTTGAGTTGGTGACGCAGATCCTCCAGGGCGGTGATGTCGACCTCGTCGACATAGGTGATGTGGGGGATGGTGGTGGTCGCGGCCACCATCCGCTCGGCGATCCGGCGCCGCAAACCCACCACCGGCTTCTCCTCGATGGAGGCGTTCGGGGTTCGGGCCGCCATCGGGGTGCCGCCGACCGCAGCCGGCATCGTCGATGGTGGGGACTGCACAAACCGGTCGAGGTCATCGTGGGTGATGCGGCCGGCGGGGCCGGTGCCGGAGATCTGTCGGAGATCGGCCCCAAGCTCCCGGGCCCGGGCTCGCACCGCCGGGGTGGCCAGCGGGCGTTCCCCCTCCTGTCGCCGACGCGGTGGCGTGGGCGGGGGTGGGGGCTGGGTCGCCGGGGCCGAGGTGATCGACGCCGGTGCCGGCCGGGGCGACTCGGTCGACGGGGTCTCGCCGGTGGAGTGGGGCCGGAGCGTGATTCCGTCCGGCGGCGGGGGTGAGATCACGGGCTCGGCTTCGACCCCGGATGCGCCGTCGATGCCGGTCTCGCCGTCATCGTCGACATCACCCTGACCCCGCATCACGAACAGGGGTGAACCCACGGTCAGCACATCGCCCACCGCTCCCCCCAATTCGGTGATGATCCCATCCATGGGTGCCGGCACCTCAACCGTGGCCTTGTCGGTCATGACCTCGGCCACGGTGGACAACCGGGTCACCGAATCACCCACGCCGACCGTCCACGACACGATCTCGACCTCGGCCACACCCTCGCCAACGTCGGGCACGTTGATCGTCTGTTTTGCCATCTCGATCCAGCGCCCCTTCAGTACTCCAGTATGTCCTTCATGGCCCGGACCACTCGATCGGGGCCGGGGAAGTACACCCACTCCAGCCCCACCGGATACGGGGTGTCGAACCCGGTCACCCTGGTGATCGGGGCCTCGAGGTGGTCGAAGCATCGCTCCTGGACCTGGGCCGACAACTCGGCCCCGAACCCGCTGGTCCGGGTGGCCTCGTGAACGACGACGCAGCGTCCCGTGCGTTTCACCGACTCCACGATGGTGGCGGTGTCGAGCGGCAGCAGGGTTCGCAGGTCGATGATCTCGGCGTCGATACCCGACGATGCGGCCGCTTCCTCGGCCACGTGGACCAGGGTTCCGTAGGCCAGAACGGTCACCGCCTCCCCCCGTCTGGTCACCGTGGCCTGGCCCAGGGGCACGCTGTAGTACCCCTCGGGTACCTCGCCCAGAGGGTGCCTGCTCCACGGCCGGACCGGGCGATCGTGGTGGCCGTCGAACGGGCCGTTGTAGAGCCGCTTCGGCTCCAGGAAGATGACCGGGTCGGGATCCTCGATGGAGGCGATGAGCAGGCCCTTGGCATCGACCGGGTTGGACGGGATCACGGTCTTGAGACCGGCCACGTGGGTGAACAGCGCCTCCGGCGACTGGGAGTGGGTCTGGCCACCCCGGATCCCGCCACCGACCGGCATACGGATGACCAGCGGAGCCGTGAACTCCCCGGCCGAGCGGGACCGCAGGCGCGCCGCCTCGGACACGATCTGGTCGTAGCCGGGATACATGTAGTCGGCGAATTGGATCTCGGCCACCGGACGTAGCCCGTAGGCGGCCATGCCCACGGCGGCCCCCACGATGCCTGATTCCGAGATCGGGGTGTCGAACGATCGGTGCATGCCGAACTGTTGCTGCAGACCCTCGGTGCAGCGGAAGACGCCGCCGAAGTAGCCGGCATCCTCACCGAAGGAGACCACCCGGTCGTCGCGGGCCATCATCACGGCCAGGGCGTCGCGGATGGCTTCGATCATCGTGGCCATGTCAGTACGTCCCGGTCATGGTCTAATACCCCAGGTCCTGTCGTTGCTCCACCAGGTGGGGCGGCATCTCGGCGTACACGTACTTGAACATCTCGGCCGGTGACGGCTTCGGCCCGGAGTTGATGGTGCCCAGCTTCTCCGCCTTGTCCACCGCCTCGTTGACCACCGTCCGGCACTCCTCGGTCAGCGTGTCGATGTCGGCCTGGTCGGCCGCTCCCGTTGTGAGCAGGTGCCGGGTCAGCCGCTCGATCGGATCGCCCAGGGGCCAGGAGGCGGCGGCGTCGGCCGGCCGATACTTGCTGGGGTCGTCGGAGCTGGAGTGGGAGGCGGCCCGGTAGGTGACCCATTCGATCAGGGTCGGACCGTGGCCGGCCCGGGCCCGCTCGGTGGCCCATGCCGTGGCGGCGTAGCCGGCCAGGAAGTCGTTGCCGTCGACGCGAAGTGTGGCAATGCCGAACCCTATGCCCCGCTGGGCGAACGGGGCGTTCATGCCGCCGGCAATGCCCTGGAAGCTGGAGATGGCCCACTGGTTGTTGACCACGTTGATGATGACGGACGGCTGGTACACCGAGGCGAACACCATCGCCGAGTGGAAGTCGTTCTCGGCCGTGGCCCCCTCGCCGGTCCAGGCCAGGGCCACGATGCGTTTTTCCTCGATAGCGCCGGCCATGGCCCAACCGACGGCCTGGATCATCTGGGTACCGAGGTTGCCGGAAACGGTGAAGAAGCCGCACTCCTTGACCGAGTGCAGGGTGGGGAGCTGAGCCCCTTTGAGCCGATCGCCGGAGTTGGACAGCACCTGGCAGGTCATCTCGAACAACGAGTGACCGTTGGCGACCAGAATGCCGCCCTGGCGGTAGGTGGGGAAGTGCATATCCAAGCCCTCGCCATAGCCGGGCGACGAGGCATCCACCGCCATGGCCGCCGCAACCGCCACCGCCTCCTCGCCCAGGGAGCGGATGGCGAAGGCCGCCTTGCCCTGGCGCTGCAGCAGCCAGAACTGTTCCTCCAGGAGCCGGGTCGTGATCATGTGCCGTAGGCCCCGGAGCTTCTGGGTGTCGCTCAGACCGGGGTCCCACTGGCCGTCTATGGTCCCGTCGTCGTCGAGGACCCGGATCATGGAGGTGGCCAGGTCGTAGGTCTCGTAGGCCCGGGACTCGATGTCGGGGTGACGGGCTTCGTCCACGGCATGGACGTCGAGGAAGGAGAAGTCGGGATGTTCCCCGGGGCGGGCCGCGGGCTCGGGAACGTGCAGACGGATGTCCTTCTGGGCCACAACACTCCAATCGATCGTGCCGCCCCGTCTCTGAGTGATTGACGGCTATGAATATCAGAGCGCCGACCGCGAGCGACGTTCCCAGTATTGCCGTTTTTGTCCGAACGATCGAGCCGCCGGCCAGGGGAAACCGGTGGCGTCAGTCCTGGCCGGAGTTGTCGGCTGAGGCGTCGGTTCCTTGTTGCCCGTCCAGCTCGTCGAGCACGGGGATCACCGAGGCCGGGAACCCACCGGTGGCCACCGGACCCCAGCGCTCGATCTCGATGGAGATCAGGCACTTGCCCTGGCGCTCCATGGCCGCCCGGTACTCGTCCCAGTCCGGATGCTCACCGGACACGGCCCGGAAGTACTCGACCAGACCGTCCATGGCGTCGGGCAGGTCGGCCACCGTGGCCTTGCCGTCGACCTGCACCCAGGCCCCGCCGAAGTGGTCGCTGAGCACACAGACCGAGACGTCGGGGTTACGCCGCAGATTGTGGACCTTGTCCCGCTGAGGGTAGGTGGACACCACCAGCTTGTTGTAACTGTTGACACCGCCGGTGACGGGGGAGATCTGGGGGCGACCGTCGGTGCGGTCGGTCACCAGCACCCATTGATGGCGGGGGCGCACGAACTCCAGCAGTTCGTCGAAGTCGACGGTGTCCCTCTTGGCAACGATCCTGGCCATGGGCCCAAGCCTACTGTGTCACCGGATTCGGTCACCAGGATCGGTCACGGGGGCCCTGCCCCCGGTCGCCGAGCCTTGCCCCCGTCGGTCGTCGTTCGGTCCCGAGGTCACCTCGCCCAGGCGGTTCAGGCGCCGGCGCCACAGTGTGGTGGTGCGCTCGGTCCAGTCGGTGACCGGCTCCAGCTGGTCGGGTCGGGCCGAGTATCGCGTTTCCCGACCCACCCTCTTGGGTTCGGCCAGCCGAACCTCGGCCAGCTGGGCCAGATGCTTCGCCACCGCCTGGCGGCTGATTCCGAGTTCGGCCGACAACGCGGTGGCCGTGGACGGTCCGACCGTCACCAGCCGCTCGAACACGGTGCGCCGGGTCGGATCGGCCACGGCGGCCAGGATGGCGGTGAGGGTGCCGGAGCCGGTTGGCGCAGTCACCGGCCGATGCCGGCCAGGGCTGTGCCGGCCAGGGCTGTGCCGAGGCAACTCGGGGCCGAGTCGACGATGGTTCCCATGGTCGGGGTCAGTGGCAGCGATACCGGGCTGGGGGCCTCGGTCACGGTGATCCGGGTTCCGTCGGGAATGGGCACCAATTCGACTTCGACCGAGGTGGTCTCGTCGGGTTCCGATCCCAGTGGTCGCCAGATCCAGCTCATGAACTCGCACGGCCTGACCTCGGTGACTCGACCCACCTTGGGTTCACCCGACGCCGGGTCGGACACGGTGAGGGGCCCTCCGGGCACGGGCTGGATGGTGCTGCCGGGGCCCATCCATCGGCGGAAGGGCTCGGGCTCGGTCATGGTCCGCCACACTTCCCGGGGTGGACTGTCGACATCGTGGCTGGTCACGGCGGGGGAGGGGGAACTGGCCATGTCCCACACCGTAGACGCCCGTGCCCTGATGCGCAACTCAACAGTTGCGTATCAGGGGTTGTTCATGGCATGCTGTCTGAAAACACGCAATTGATTGATTGCGCGTTGTCGTCCATGGAGGAGAAGCCGACCATGTCCGGATACCTGGTACCCACCGTGTTGGAGAAGACCTCCAGCGGGGAGCGGGCCTTCGATCTCTACTCCCGTCTACTGGCCGATCGTGTGGTGTTTCTCGGTACCCAGATCGACGACGCCAGCGCCAACCTCGTCATCGGCCAACTGCTGCACCTCGAAGCCCAGGACGACGAAAAAGACATTGCGCTGTACATCAACAGCCCCGGGGGTTCGGTCACGGCCGGGTTCGGCATCTATGACACCATGCAGTTCATCGGGCCCGACGTGTCCACCATCTGTGTCGGCCAGGCCGCATCGTGGGCCGCCGTGCTGCTGGCGGCCGGGGCGCCGGGCAAGCGTTTCGCCCTGCCCAACTCGCGGGTGCTGATCCATCAGCCCCACGGCGGGGCCCAGGGTCAGACCACCGACCTGGAGATCCAGGTCGAGGAGATGAAACATGCCCGACGGCGTATCGAGGAGCTGCTGGCCCGCCACACCGGCCAACCCATCGAGCGCGTCGCCGGCGACATCGAGCGGGACTACATCGTCCGAGGGGCCGGCGCCGTGGCCTACGGGCTGGTGGACGAGATCATCGAGCACCGCCGCCATCGGCTTCATCCCGTGACCGGCTTTCAGGCCCTGGGCGACTGACCTGGAGGATCGTTGTGAATCGAGCTTCATCGTCCTCAGGTCGACGAGCGGATGATACGTTGCTCGATCGCCTCGGCCACTGCCCCCGCTGGCGTCCCGACGCCGAGTTTGGTGTAGAAGTAGAAACATGGGACTCGACGCCGAACCACCCTATGAGGTCGTTGCCCTCGGCCTGGGTCGGATCCTCGGTCACCGGTGATCTGCTCCTCTGCAACCCTGCCACGGCCCGGCCTCCCGTCAATTGTGGTCGGCCTGATGGCCTGGTTGGCCCTGCTGCCGGCGGGCTGCGGGAACGACACCGAACCGGGGGAGCAATCCCTGCGTAACCGGGAACTCATCGCTGCCGCATGGGACGACGATGTCGACCTGGCCCGGGAACTCATCGCCGACGGAGCCGACGTCAACTACCAGGACGGCACCCGGCAGAGTGCCTACCTGATCGCCACCAGCGAGGGCCGGCTCGAACTCCTCGAACTGACGCTCGCCGACGGAGCCGACGTCACTGCGCTGGACAGCTTCAACGGCACCGGGCTGATCCGGGCCGCCGAAAGGGGTCACGCCGAGGTCGTCGAACGGCTGCTCGACACCGAGATCGAGGTCAACCATGTGAACAACCTGGGCTGGACCGCCCTCCACGAAGCGATCATTCTCGGCGACGGATCAGAACGGTACGTTCGAACCGTCCAACTCCTGCTCGACCACGGCGCAGACCCCACACTGGCCACCGGCGACGGGCAGTCTCCTTTGGCCCTCGCCCAAAGCCACCAACAGCCGGCCATCGCCGAACTCATCGGGGGCGCACTAGCCGACCCACCATAAAGGCCCTGCGGTGTGATGCACCGTGGATCTCATGTGGGCACGGGTCTTGCCGCTTGGTCCCGGTCAGGAACCCAGTACGGTCTCGATGGCCTGGGTCAGGCTCTTCGATTGGCGTAGCTCGACCCAGCGTTCCAGCTCGGCCTCGGTCGGGCGCGTGCCGTTGATCATGCGGGCCAGCACGGTCCGCTCGGTCCGGAGTTGAGCCAGTGACCGGGCCTCCTCGCCCTCGCTGAAGTAGACCACGATGGTGCCCCGGCTGACCTCGCCGTTGCGAAGCTGTTCCAGCCAGTAGGCCTTGCCCTTGGAATCGGGATCCCGCTCCAGCACCTCGCTGTAGAGCCGGTCCAGGAACTGCTCGAACGTCTTGCCCTCGTACCGTTGCCGGTACTCACGGGACTCGGCGAACCATTCGGCGATGTCCTCCAGGGCTTGGCCGTCGCCCCGCTCATTGATCCAGTAGTCATAGCCCTGGTCGTCGGGGTTGCGGCCGAAGAAGATGAGGTAGAGGCGATCGATCATGGCCGCCGCGCTGTTCTTGGACATGACGTGAGCCATGGTGGCGGCCACGCCGTCGGTCTGCAGCCGGTCGGCCAGGGCCTGAGCTTCACCGAACGACGGTTGACGGCCCTCGACGGCGGCGAAGATGTCGTCGACCGCGGTGGCCACGTCGGGCCACGGCGACCCCAGCGGTAGCGGAGTATCGGGCACGCCGGCCCACGGGTTGGCGGCGGCGGCGTCGACGAATGGGGTCGGATTGACCGGGGTCGCACCGCTCGGCGTGGGCTGATAGACCTCGAAGTGGAGGTGGGAGCCGGTCCACTCGGCGTTGCCACTGTCGCCGATGTAGCCGATCAACTCCCCGGCCTTGAACTCGAGGCCGCGACGAATCCGGTGACCGTCCAGGTTGTTGCACACCTTGGGGGCGAAGGCCTGGGTGCACGAGGCCCGACCGTCGTCGGTGCCCGGGGTGTCGTTGTTGATGTGGATGTACTGGTATTCCCAGCCGTTGCGGTCCCGAAGCCGGATGATGTTGCCCCCGGCGTTGTCGAACTCACCCCAGGTCACGACCGAGTCGTTGGCTGCGACCAGCGGCACCATCTTCGGACCCATGATGTCGACCCCGATATGGGAGCGGCCACCGCTGCGGGGGGCTCCCCAGGTGTCGGACCAGTAGACCCGGTCGAGGTGGTCGGGGTGGACCGGATGCACGATCTGGTAGATGCCGGCCTCGGCCCCCGGCGGGGTGGGGGTCAGCACGGTGGCCAGGGCGATCACCGCAACGAGGGCCGAAGCGGTGATGGAGGACGGACGGCGGGTCCAGGCCATAGGGGAAGGCCGGACCCCGGAAGCGGAAGTTGGTTCGAAGAACATGGCTAAGCGCATTCGTTATATGTCGACAAAGGGTCGGGATTTCTTGACCCGGAATCGTAATGAACGATGACCTCGTTTGGCGGCGGCGATAGCTGCCCGGTTCGGGAAGCCCACTTTTGGGGCGATCGTGGCTCGATCGACCTAAGGGCGAGATCCTAGTCCTGCCGTTTCGTTAACACAACTGTAAATATCGCGGCGGCAACGATGGCCACGATGGTGATTGCCAGCAGAACCAGCTGGCTGATTGCACGGCCACGTCCCGAAGTCTGCGCCACCACGGGGATCAGGGCCGACTGGGTCGATAGCACCATGGAAACGACCATTGTCGACAGCGATTCCATGATCGGAAGGCTATCGCCGGAGCGAATCGTGCCGAAAGGGTTGGCGGCTGTGGAAAACATCGATCGTCACGGACGGCTGGGACTACGGTGGGGCGATGGAGGCCCAGCCCCTACCAACAGAATTGGCCATTCCTTATTCAGATGGGCCGTTGCTGGCCCGCCTGCCCACGCTGGATGACCTTCCCGCCATCGTCGACGCCTGCCAGGATCCGGACATTTCCCGCTGGACCAACGTGCCGTCGCCCTACGGCGATGCTGAGGCCCGAGGTCTTGTCGAGTCGTCGCTCACCCGGTGGGGGAGCCGGGAGGGTCTCGAGATGCTGATCACCGTGCCGCATGAGCACCCCCTCGGCCACCTGTCGATTCTGGGCACGGTCCTGGCCGGTGTGGACTGGGAGCGGGCCGAGGCCGTGGTCGGCTACTGGATCGCCGGCGATGCACGACGTCGAGGTGTCGCGTCGGCTGCCGTGTCCGCTCTCAGCCGTTTTCTGCTCGACCTCGGCGTTCGTCGACTCGAGGCGTCGGTCATGGTCGGCAACCCCGGGTCGGGGCCGACGCTGCGCAAGGTCGGGTACCGGTTGGAAGGCGTGCGTCGCAATGTCCACGCCGGAACCTGCGGCGTCGA
>JAHEJM010000073.1:19412-20681 GCA_024638815.1 Acidimicrobiales bacterium
ATGGTGGGCATGCTCGAAGAAGGGGTCACCCACCTCGGGGTGGCCACCGACTATGTGATCGAGTCGTTCCGCAACGATCTCTGGCCGGGCTACAAGACCGGGGACGGGCTGGAGCCGGCCATTCTCGACCAGTTCCGACCACTGGAGGAGGGGCTGGAGGCCATCGGCGTGGCCACCTACCCCATGGTTGAGTACGAGGCCGACGACGGCATGGCCTCGCTGGTGGCGCTGGCCGAGGCCGACGACCGGGTGGGCAAGGTGCTCGTCTGCACCCCGGACAAGGATCTGGCCCAATGTGTCAGGGCCGGTCGGGTGCTGCAGCTGGACCGCCGAAACAACAAGATCCTCGACGTCGACGATGTCATCGAGAAGTACGGGGTGCCGCCGGAGTCGATTCCCGACTGGCTCGGCCTGGTCGGCGACAGCGCCGACGGCTTCCCCGGCCTGCCCGGTTGGGGGGCCAAATCGGCGGCAACCGTGCTCCGGCGCTACAAACACATCGACCGGATCCCACTGGCCGCCGGGCAGTGGGATATCACCGTGCGCAGCGGGGCCAAGCTGGCCAAGACCCTGGCCGAGCATCTGGAGGAGGCGTTGCTGTTCCGCCGCATCGCCACTCTGGAGGCCGATGCCCCCACCGCCTCGTCCATCGACGAGCTGCGTTGGACCGGTCCGGCCGACAACCTACCTGAAGTGGCCGAGCGCCTGGCCGCCCCCGACCTGGTGGAGCGCACCGCCAAACTGGCCGCCCACCGCTCCTAGGGCCGCCGCCGGCGGGGAGGAACGGCCCAGGAACAGGAAGAGCCCATGATTCGCAACTATCGACCTGACGACGCCGAAGCGGTGCTGGTGCTCAACAATGCCTGCGTGCCCGAGGTGGGGTGGCTGGATGAGGACAAGCTCGCGGCGCTGGTCGAATGGTCGCCGTGTTTCCGGCTGGTCGACGTGGGTGCCGGCTCGACCGCCGAGATCGTCGGCCTGTTGATTGGGCTCGACCACACTGCGCCCTACACCAGCCCCAACTACGGCTGGTTCGTTCCCCGGTTCGACGCCTTCGCCTACATCGACCGCATCGCCATCGCCGAGACGGCCCGGGGCCGAGGCTGGGGTCTGGCCATGTACGCCGATTTCGAGGTGTGGGCCCGGGGTGTCGGCCTGCCTCGACTGACCGCCGAGGTCAATGTGGTGCCCCCCAACCCCCGATCGATCCGGTTCCATGACCTGTACGGATTCGACCAGCTGGAGGAGTTCGAGCCCACCGGCTCGCCC
>JAHEJM010000187.1 GCA_024638815.1 Acidimicrobiales bacterium
GAGTGGCCGAACAGGATGACGGGCAGATCGGGATGCTCGGACCGGATGGCCCTGGTCACCGCCCCCATGTCCTCCACCACCAGATCGAAGCCGCCGTTGTCGGCCAGATAGCCGTGATCCTGCTGCGAGGCGGTGTGGCCGTGGCCCCGATGGTCGTTGGCGTAGACCCCGTATCCGGCCTTGGTCAGCGCCTTGGCCAACCGCTCGTAGCGCCCGGCGTGTTCGGCCATGCCGTGGGAAATCTGGACAATGGCTCTCAGCTTCCTGTCCCGGCCACTGGGCAGCCATCGGTAGGTGTGGAGCTCGATCCCGTCGGCACCTCTCACGGTCAGCGTGTCGCTCTTCATTGCTCCAGCCTACGACAAAGGTTCCAGCCGGCGCCGCCCCTATGGAAGCGGAGTCCCTCCGACCTGGACCAACGAACGGTCTGCGTAAGCGCGGTTGACATCATGCATCTGCTGAAGTGATCGTCACCCATCCGAAGCCCCGGGCTGCCTTGAGGCATGCACCTGATTCCTCATTCTGCTCCGCCCACGTGCCATCCGGCGGCTTATGGGTGGTCGGGCTCGGCTTGCTGGGTGTTGTCGGGGGGCGGTAGCAAGGCGGGCATAGTTTCACGAATTCCTCGTGCCCGGCCCACGTGCGGGACCACATCATACGACAGCCAACTTGCCCGCCTCCTTCTGGGTGGGATAACGTCCCCCAAAGGGACGGGGATGGGACTCCCAGATGATCAGTGGCAACCGGCTTGGCATTGACACGAGGATCGATGATGAGGAGGACGCCAAACCTGAACAGGGAGTTACATGAACGGCCAGGCCTACTCTAGAGGAGGAAGGCAATGACAGCAGTTTTTGCCAGAATAGTAACGCCAATGTCCGGTCACCTCGAAGACAACATGCAGTTCTCCAAGAGCCGAATCGCTGCCATCAAGGACTATTGTGACGTAGACATCGAACTGCGGGTACGCCTTGGCGGCCCCGCCGGTCAGGTACTGATGGTATCAACGCACGAAGATGCCGGCGAGATCGAGGAATTGCGGCGAAAGATCATGGAAGGTGTTGCCGCAGGCGTGATCCCACAACCAGAGCCTGGAATGGCTGAAAGCGTTGAAGATCAGGTCTGGCTGAAGATTGATTGATTCACCACCGCAGTTCATCGGGTTGATCGATTGCCACCCTCGAATGCCCTCCTGGGCTTGGGACTTCACGGTTTGACCGGAGGCGGCGCCACGTCGAAGTGCCGCCTCCGGATGGATCCGGCATGGTCACGCGACCCGGCGGCTAGTTGTACTCAGCTAGAAGGAAAGGTTTTCGATGACGAACACCTGGCTCTCGGTCGTGTTGACCTGAGGAAGCTGGGGGATCATCGTCACCGTGAATCGCACCTCGGCCTCGTCGTTGGCGAACGAGTTCCACCAGGCGTCCTCGGCCAATTCGGACTCGGCCACCTCCAGATGGAGGCTCTTGTCAACAGTCTCGCGACCGTTTGACGGAGCGGGGTCTGGGTCGGAAGGCCAGTCACCTCGGGGACGATTTCGTCGTCGGTGTCATCGTCGGTGTCATCGGTGGTGTCATCGCCGATAACCGAGACCTCGGCCAACAGGTAGCTGAGGTTAGTGGTCACGTCGAAGGGCGAAAAACCGATCCTGTATTCGAGGTCGATAACCATATTCGCCGCCTCGGGGGTCAGCTGTGCCGATGTTATGCTTGCTCTAGCCATTGCATCTTTCCTTTGTGTTGTTTCCGCTCTTCGCTCGAGCGGTTGGTGCCCGTCCTTCTGGCCTGGTGAGACTGTTGACGGCCGTCGCAAACAGGCCGTAATCCGGCCGGTCGACTGCCAAACGTCGGCTGAGCTCCAACCCCTGGCGTCGTCGAAGCGTGCAAACAGTTGGGGACGGGCCGCAAGACCGAGCACCGGTGGCGAGCCGAACGTGGTCGAATGCCACCGCTTTGATCCCCAGACCTGGCCGGGGCCCTGTTCTTCGTCGTGTTCATCGCCGCCGTCACCAATGTCGTGGTCGGCCAGGTGGTCGACTTCACACGGACCGCACCCGACTACCTCGACAACATCACCGGGGCGATCAACGACAGCACCGGCGCTGAGGTCGAGTCCGACACGATCCTCGCCGAGCTCGAGCAGTACGAAGACGACATGGACGAGATCGCAGTCGATGCCATCGACCGTGTCTTCGGTCTGGCCTCGTCGACTCTGGGGCTCCTGTTCCAGCTGCTCACGATCGGCATGTTCGTGTTCTACATCCTCGCCGACATGCCACGCTTGCGAGCCGCCATCCTGCGCCGCTTCCCGGAGAGTCAGCAGGTCCAGATCGACACGGTGCTCGCCATCGCAATCGACAAGACCGGAGGCTACGTCTACACCCGCTCGACGCTGGCGGTGGTTAGCGCTCTGTTCCACTTCCTGGCCTTCGCCCTCCTTGGCCTTCCCTACCCCCTCGCTCTCGCCTTGTTCATGGGTCTGATCTCGCAGTTCATCCCCCAGTCGGCACCTACATCGCCGGGGCGCTACCGGTCATCATCGCGCTCCTCGACGATCCGATCAGCGCCATCTGGGTCCTGGCGGTGATCATCGTCTACCAGCAGATCGAGAACTACGTCATCGAACCGCGGGTCAGCGCTGACACCCTCGATCTTCACCCCGGTGCCGCCTTCGCCTCAGTGATCGCCGGTGGCGCACTGCTCGGCAGTCTGGGGGCGATCCTCGCGCTCCCGGTTGCCGCAAGCATGACCGCACTGGTCCAGACCTACGGTGTCCACCACGAGGTGATCAAATCCAGGTCCTTCACCGATCCCGAAGAGTATGAGGCCCAGAGGCTGGCCCAGACCGAATGAGAAGCAGAAGCTCGTGCGGACAAACGGGGCTGGTGCTCACGGCCGACCTCGTCGGACTCGAACGACGAGTGGACCTTTCCTGGGTCGCAGCGGTCGCCGACCGGGGTTGAGCCGTCGGCGTGCTCGGGCGGGCAAGGGCGGCCTCGAACGGTCCACACCGCATTACTTCACCCTGCTAATCGCCGATCGCGTCGCACCCCGTGCTGAAGTCGAGATTGAACACCACAGCGCCCCTTGCGGAGATCGCCTCGGCCAAGGATACGAACCGCGCTTTGCTCTGGGAGGCACCGTGAACGACGACCACGACCGGCCACGACCCCTCGTTGCCTGGGCTGTAGATGTCGAGTTGTTTTCGGCTTGTGGTCGAGTATGCGATCGACTTCGTACTCTGCAAATCCTCGACTGTGACAGCGGTGGTCGTGGTCGTCGATTCGACCGCTGACACCTCGATGGATGCCGCTGCTGTATCATCGGAATCGGACGACGAGCAGGCCCCTATCGCCAAAAGCGCAACAACCACGATCGCTCGACGCTTCATGACGACCTCCTAGAGTCCGGTCGCCCGATCCGTCGCAGTCTCCACACGCCCAGCCTTCTGTTATGCGGAGCTCCGAGAATCGGAGTTGTGGATGACAGAACGAGGCACCCGCGGTGATCACCGATCCCTCAGCCGAAGCGGCGGTTGAGCCAATGCACGACGTCGGCCATCACATCGTCCCGGTTGGTCTCGTTCAGCATCTCGTGCCGGCCCTCGGGATAGAGCTTGCAGGTCAGGTCGGTCGAGCCGCCGGTCCGGTACTGGTCGGCGGTGGCCACCACCGCTTTGCCGTTGTCGCCCAGTGGGTCCTGGTCGCCGCTGAAGATCAGGATGGGCAGATCGTTGTCGACGGCGGCCGCTGTTTCCGCTTTGACCGCCTCGGCCCACCCGCCCAGCATGTCCCAGTAGAACCCGGCGGTGAACACGTTGCCGCACAGCGGATCGGCGACGAAGGCGTCGACCTCGTCCTCGTCTCGTGACAGGTAGTCGAACCTGGTTCGGGCCGGTTTGAAGGCCGCATTGTTCGGACCCACGGCCAGAGTATCGAATAGTTCGCTGCGATGTCGCCGGCCCAAGATCGCGCCCTGAACGAACGCCAGGCCTCGCCCCACCAAAGCCAGGGGGCCACGATCTCCCACGGTGCCGGTCAGGATCAGGGCGTCGATCGGTTCGACATGGCGGGCGGCGTAGATCCGGCCCAGCACCGATCCCATCGAATGGCCGAAGAGGATCAGGGGCAGATCGGGATACTCGGATCGGATCGTCCTGGTCAGCGCCCCCATGTCCTCGACCAGCAAATTGAAGCCATCGCCGTCTCCCAAGTAGCCCTGGTCGTCGGGTGATCCAGTGTGGCCGTGACCCCGGTGATCATTGGCATACGCGCCGTAGCCGGCCGTGGTCAGGACCTTGGCGAACCGTTCATACCGACGAGCATGCTCGGACATGCCGTGGGCGATCTGGACGATGGCCTTGGGCGCCCTCCTGTTGGGTAGCCACCGGTAGGTGTGGAGCTCGATCCCGTCGGCCCCGGTCACGGTCAGCGTGTCGCTCTTCATAGCGGTAGCTTACGGCATCTCCGCAGGCCCATGGCGACTTCAACGACGGCGTGGCTACCGGCCTCGATCACCGTACAGATGGCGGATCAGGTCCTCGATGGCCGGTTCCTCGATGGAGAGATCGTGGATCGGGGTTCGGGCCGTGACCTCGGCGATGATGTCGGCCGCCGTGGTTCGTCGCCGGTCGAATCGGATGCGCTGTCGGGGTCCGTTCACCTCGTAGACCTGACCCAGGCGGAGATCGAGGGCCGGCTCGGCCTCCACCAGATCCACCACCAGGGTGCGCTCGGTGCCATGGGCAGCTTTGAACTCCTGCACCCCGCCGTCCAACACCACCTTGCCGTGGTCGATGATGAGCATACGGTCGCACAGTTGCTCGACGTCGTCGAGATCGTGGGTGGTCAGCAGCACCGTGGTGCGGCGCTCGGCGTTGACCTCCTGGAGGAAGTGGCGCACCGCATACTTGCTGACTACATCGAGGCCGATGGTGGGTTCGTCCAGCACGATCAGCTCGGGGTCGTGGAGCAGGGCCGCCGTCAGCTCACCCCGCATTCGCTGGCCCAGTGACAGCTGGCGGACCGGGGTGTGGAGGAAGTCGGCCAGCTCAAGCCGCTCGGTGAACTCCTCACGGTTTCGGCGGTGGCGGTCGGGTTCGGTCCGGTACACATGGTGCAGCAGCTCGAACGAGTCGATGAGGGGCAGATCCCACCACAGCTGGGACCGCTGGCCGAACACCACCCCGATGCGCGAGGTCAGGGCTCGGCGTTGACGGGTGGGGGTCAGGCCGAGCACCGTGATGGCACCCGAGGTCGGGGTGAGGATACCGGTGATCATCTTGATCGTCGTCGACTTGCCGGCCCCATTGGGTCCGAGGTAGCCCACCATCTCACCCCGGTCCACCGTGAACGACACGTGCTGCACGGCGTGGACCGCGGCCCGGCTGCGGCGCACCATCCCGGCCCGGTGACGCACGGTGTAGGTCTTGGAGATGTCGTGCAGCTCGATCGCGTTTCGGCCGGCGTTCGGCGACATGTCAGCTCCCGGTGCTCTGGTAGTGGCGGATACCGGTCGACCACAGACCGGCGGCGGCGATGACGGCCAGTGCCGCCACCACCGGTGGGCTGTAGCCGGCCCACGACGGCAGTCCCAGCGGGTTGGCGGCATCCAGCAGGAACAGGGTGGGGATGTAGGCCACGAAGGCCAGGGGGATGGCGA